>DAIMHB010000045.1:0-9942 GCA_036723545.1 Beijerinckiaceae bacterium | reverse complement strand
GCCGAGGAAAACAAAACGATTGATCAGATTTTCCGTATGCGTAACGCCTCTGGCCACTGGGTCTGGCTGCGAATGCGCGCGGAAGTGGTCAAAACCAGCCAGCTGCGCCAGCAACATCATATTGTCGGCATAGCCATGGACATTTCCGAGGAGAAAAATCATCGGGATTCGTCGCATATTGCTGATCTGCGGCTGCGAGACGCCATAGATTCGATTTCGGAAGCCTTCGTCCTCTGGGATGCAAATAATTGTCTGGCCATGTGCAATGCCAAATTCCGCGAATTGCACCAAATTCCGGCGGAAGAACCGTGCATTGGCCTTTCCTATCATGAGTTTCTGGCCCTGAGCACACCGCCCACAGCCCAGTCACCGATCAATTTCGATTCACAGAAGTCGCAGTCATCCCGCACCTATGAGGCGCATCTGACTGACGGGCGCTGGTTGCAAATCAACGAGCGGCGCACCCGCGACGGCGGATATGTGTCCGTGGGGACAGATATTACCAAGCTCAAGCAGCATGAAGAACAGCTGCTGGACTCGGAGCGGCGTCTCATGGGCACAATCGCTTATCAACGCCGTTCACGGCAGGTGTTGGAAACACAGGCCCAACAGCTTGCTGATCTGGCAGAACGCTACCTCGAACAAAAAGCACAGGCCGAGCGCGCCAACCAGACAAAAGCCCGTTTCCTCGCCAATATGAGCCATGAATTGCGCACGCCGCTTAATGCGATTCTCGGTTTCTCGGAAATGATGAAATTTGAAACCTTCGGCCCGCTTGGGCATGAAAAATATATGAATTACGCTGCCCATATCAATGAAAGCGGCACCTATCTCTCCTCCGTGATTTCCGACGTGCTGGAAATGTCACGGCTGGAAACGGGCGACGTGCTGATTGAGCGGTCGCTTTTCAACATTGAAACCCTGTTTGACCGGCTGATGGACACATATAATGGTCAGGCCAAGCGGAAAAATATTCATCTGGCTTTTGACAAAACGGGCAATAACCTGCCGCTTTCGGAACAGATCTATGCAGATGCAGAGGCCCTTGAGAAAATTCTGCAACCGCTGATCAACAATGCTATCAAATTCACCCCCGACGGCGGCAAGGTTTCAGTGGCCTCGCGCATGGACAATGACGGCACCCTGAACATAACAATAGAGGATAATGGTGTGGGCATAGCCCCTGAAGCACTGGACACCATCGGCAAACCCTTTGAGCAGGCGGATGTCACGCTTGAAAACGGCATGAAGGGATCAGGACTGGGGCTGGCTATTGCCCGCTCGCTGGTGGAACTGCATGGCGGCGAGCTGCACATACATTCGCAACTGCGCCGCGGCACCCGCATTGAGGTGAGCATACCGCGCTGCCTTAAACTTGATCGCTCAAAAGCAGCGATGCAGGCCTGAGCCCAGCCTATAAGTCCGGCCCCTGCGAGTGGCGCAGATTAAAGCGATGTATTTTTTCGCTGTCGATCGTGCCGGTTTTATCGACATCCACCTCGGCAAACCATTTGGCCCGATCCGCAAGAAACTCTTCGCGCGAGACTTTATTGTGCTTTTTAACGTCCATATCGGCCCAGCGTCTGGCCATACGCTCTTTCAGCCAGGCGATTTGCAGGTCAACATAGGCCGCCCATTCGGCCTGATCAATGTAACCATCATGGTTGGCATCGAGCCTGTCAAACTGACGCGCGCCGCTTTTTAGCACACGATCAAGATTTGTTCCATTGCTGGGCGCGCTTTGTGCGTAAACAGCGGAATTTACGCATAGAAAAGACATAAGTCCCAAACCTAAAACAATGATTTTCTTCATGAGACGCTCCTGATTCTCATGAAAGTCTAATCATTTTAAAATTTATGTCTTAGGATATTGCAATATATCCACGAATATCTTGCGGACATTACGCTGAGTTTCAATGAGACTACGCTCCAGCGTACGAAAATCTGGCAATTCAGCCACTCTGGCCATGCGCTGAAGAATACCTTTTGGGGTTTGCGCAGGCTTGAACGGCCCTTCAAGCGCCAGACGCATGGCTTGCATCATGGCGCTGTAAAACCCGAAGGCATCGATCAGCACCGTGGCCTTGGCCGGAGATAAAATGCCTTTGTCCCGGGCGGCAATCAGCACAGCGTCTGTCGATGTGCGCAAAAGGTCGGGATGGGTGGAGGCATGAACAAGCACAAGATATTGGGCAATAAATTCAATATCCATCAGGGCGCCACGGGCGAGCTTGAGGTCAAAGGGGTCAGAATCGCCCTTTTCTTGCGCAATAAGCTGGCGCATATCCAACACGGCCTTGCGGATGGTCATATCATCGCGCTTTTGCGACAAAACGGACCTTATAGCCTGCGCCGCCACGCTGTGCAGATGGTCATCGCCGGCAATCACCCGCGCGCGGGTCAGCGCCATATGCTCCCATATTTCGGCATCTGTCATCTGATAGGAGATAAAACCTTTGATCTGCGTCGCCAGTGGCCCCTTTTTACCCGAGGGGCGCAGCCGCATATCCACATCATAGAGCGGGCCGCGCTTGGTGCGAACGGTGAGGGCAGAGACGAGGCGCTGGGTCAGGCGGGTATAATATTGCACCGCATGGAGACTGCGCGGGCCATTTGACTCCGGATGATCCTCATCAAAATCATAGAGCAAAACGAGATCAAGATCCGAGGCTGCGGTCATTTCAGCAGAACCGAGTTTGCCAAAGGCCACAATCACACAAGAGCCGCCCTGTATATCGCCATATTCAAGTGCAAAATCAGCCCTGACGCGCGCCAAAGTTGCCTGAACCAGACTTTCCGCCAGTTCTGAATAGGATGCTGCCGTATGGCGCGCATCCGCAGACCCCGCAAGAAAGCGCAAGCTGATCAGAAAGCTCTCCTCCAGCGCAATGTCGCGGGCGCGATCCAGAAAATCCTCAATCAGCAGGCCAGAATCAAGGATCTCACCAATCCGGTGCTGTAACCGGTGTTCACCGATCGGCGCAAAGGAAGCGGGGTCAATGGCGGCGTCCAGCACATGGGGGCGGGTGGCAATCACCTGCGCAAGGCGCGGCGCGCTGCCCAGAATATCGGCAAACAGATCGCGGATACGGTCATTGGATCTGAGAATGGAGAACAGCTCCACAGCTGCGGGCATCCGCCCCAGCGCCTGATCAAAAGCCAGCAGGGCTGCATCGGGGTCTCCGGCCCCACCAAAGGCCTTTAAGAGAGCCGGTATAAGTTCGGTGAGAACCTCGCGCGCACGGGGGGACTGCACAGCGCTGCGACGGCCAAAGTGCCAGCCGCGAATGGTTTCAGCCACGGCTTTCGGGTCTGAAAATCCGAGGCGGGACAGGGTTTCCAGCGTGGCCGGATCATCTGTTGTGCCGGTAAACACAAGGCTGCCCTCATGGGCATCCAGCCCCGGAGCATCCTCAAACAGGCGGGCATAATGAAACTGAACCCGCGCCAGCTGCGCCGTCAGGGCCTTGCCAAAAGCGGAGATGCTGGCATAGCCGCAAAAGCGGGCAAAGTGCAGCAAAGCCTCCGGCTCGGCGGGCAAACGCTGGGTCTGCTCATCGGCAATCATTTGCAGCCGGTGTTCAAGCGTGCGTAAAAAGCGATAGGCATTGGCCATTTCGCCTGCGGCAGAGGTGTTGATCCAGCCGCCGCTGAGAAGTTCCTGCAACATATCGAGAGTTCTGCGGCCACGCAGATCAGGCCGCCGCCCGCCATAAATCAACTGTTGCGTCTGCACGAAAAACTCGATCTCGCGAATTCCGCCGCGACCCAGTTTAATATCATGTCCGGCCACCGCAATTTCGGCATGACCGCGAACAGTGTGAATCTGCCGTTTCATGGCGTGAATATCGGCAATGGCGGCATAATCAAAATATTTGCGCCAGATGAAGGGCGTCAGGTCTTTTAAAAACTCGACGCCTATGGCCAATTCGCCCGCAACTGGCCGCGCCTTGATAAAAGCTGCACGCTCCCAGTTCTGCCCCAGCATTTCATAATAGGCATAGGCTGCGGGCAGGCTCACCGCCACATGGGTTGAGCCGGGGTCTGGCCGCAGACGATAATCAACACGCAGCACATAGCCATCGCCCGTGCGCTCCTGCAACAGGCGCGCCAGCTCGCGGGTGATGCGCACATAAAGCTGCGACGGCTCCTGCCCGGCCGGAACCGCAGCCGAATTCGGATCATAAAACACCACAAGATCAACATCGCTGGAATAATTCAGCTCGCGCGCGCCATGTTTGCCCAGAGCCAGCACCACCAGCCCGCACGCCGCAGAAGGCGTGTCGCCGTGGCCCGCATTCAGCCGCCCCGCCTGTATGGCCAGTTTCAAAGCATAATTAAGGGCGCAAGCCACCGCCGCATCGGCAAAATCAGAAAGGGCGCGCGTCACCTGCTCCACAGTCCAGAGCTGCCCCAGATCAGCGAGTGCAATCAGCAGGGCGCTAGTCTGTTTGGCGCGGCGCAATTCGCGCAGGATATCCGCCTCACGCTCCGCAACCTGCCAAAGCTGACCAACGGAATGCAAAAGATTGAACATCCCCTCTTGCGCCGACAGGCTGAGCAGATTGCACAACCGTTGCGGATCAAGGCTTATCAGCCGCCAGAGATAAGGCGAATGGTCGGCAATGCCCTCCAGCAGGCGCGCAAGGTGAGGCGCAGTGGCAACCAGCGCCGCCAGATCCGCAGATTTTTCCAGCAGATCCACCAGTTTGGCGCGCGCTTTTTTGGGTGCAGACAGTTTTATGCGGCTGGTAAGACTGTCTTTAAGGGGCGGGAAATGTGAAAAATCTGTCATTCATTCCGCCGCGGTCAAAACATCATGCGCCACAGAGGATGGCCAGGACAAGCACACAACCAACCCCGGAGCATTATCCTGCAGGCTTAATGCACCGTGATGCATATGTGCAACAGCATTGCACAGAGCCAGCCCCAAGCCAAATCCGGGGCGCGAACGCGAGTCCTCCAGACGCACAAACCGCGTCACCACCCGATCCCTGTCCGCCTGAGGAATACCGGCGCCGTGATCAGCCACACGCAGCTCAACGTGCCCCGGCTGCGCCACAACACTGACAACCACATCCGAATTGCCATATTTCAAAGCATTGTCGAGCAAATTGGCCAAAGCCTGACCAATCAGCTCCCGATTGCCAAACACCGGACATTGCTCAGGCGCGGAAACGGCAATGGTCTGGCCCGCCTCCTCGGCAATGGGTTCATACAATTCAGCCACGCCGCGCGCCACCTCGGCAAGATCAAAATTGGCCATGGAGCCGCGCGCATCGCCCGCCTCGGCGCGGGCAATCATCAGCAGGGCATTGAAAACGCGGATCAGCCCGTCAGACTCTTCAATGACCTTCTCCAGCGCGGCATTGAGTTCAGCGGGCGACTGCGACCCGCGCAACGCCTCCTCGGCATTGTTGCGCAGGCGCGTGAGCGGTGTGCGCAGATCATGGGCAATATTATCCGACACCTCGCGCAAACCGGTCATCAACTCGCCGATCCGGTCGAGCATGGCATTCAGGCTTTGCGCCAGTCGATCCAGTTCATCGCCCGTGCCGGCCACGGGCAGGCGCTCACCCAATTCACCATTCATAATGGTCAGGGCGGTGGCATTGATCGCATCCACACGCACCAGCACGCGGCGCGCCACAAACAGCCCGCCCAGCGTGCCTATGGCCGCAAGCAGCCCCAGCGAGGTATAAAGCGCATGGCCCAGCACATGGCCCAGACGCTCACGCTCATCCAGATCACGCCCGACCAGCAGACGAAACCCGCCGGGAATCACAACGATGCGGGCAAGGGCAGGATGGCGCGCTTCCGGCTCGTCATTGCGCTGGTAGGGTGTTTGCACCACGCCCGGCTCATCCAGCACGCCAAGCGGCAAAGTGGCCACATTTCCGGCCAGCTTGTCACCGGCAAATGTTGTCACCAGATAAAGCGAGGCACCGGGCCGGGCCGCACGCCGCTCCACCACATGCACGAGGCGCTCAAGCCCGCCGCTGTTATATTGTTCGGCAAGTCCGGTAATTTCAGACTCGATGATGGAGGCGTTTTCCTCATCCAGAAGCTGGCGGACATTATGCCCGACGAAGGCCAGCACTCCCACCGCACCCACGGCAAACATCAGAAAATAGCCCAGAGTGAGCTTGAAGGCTGTGGTGCGGACGAGTTTACCGAGCGCCGTCACGGATCATATATCCTGCGCCGCGAATGGTATGAAGGAGAGGCACGTTGAATCCCTTATCTATTTTTGCCCGCAGCCGTGAAATATGCACATCAATGACATTGGTTTGCGGATCAAAATGATAATCCCAGACATGCTCCAGCAGCATGGTGCGGGTCACCACCTGTCCGGCATTTTTCATCAGATATTCCAGCAAGCGATATTCACGCGGCTGAAGGTCAATCTCCACACCGCCGCGCATAACCTTGTGCGACAGGCGGTCAATTTCGAGATCGGCTATTTTATAGCCTGTTTCCTCACCGATATGGGCGGTACGCCGCCGCATCAACACCTCGGCACGGGCCAGCAATTCGGAAAACGCATAGGGCTTGGAGAGATAATCGTCGCCACCCGCGCGCAAACCCTTCACGCGATCATCCACCTGCCCCAAAGCAGACAGAATGAGCACCGGTGTCTGGACTCCTTGCTCACGCAGGGCGCCGATCAGCGTGAGGCCATCCATTTTCGGCAACATCCGGTCCACAATCAGCACCTGATATTGCCCTTCCTGCGCCATGGCATAGCCGTCAAGACCATTGGCCGCATGGTCAGCCACATGGCCGCTTTCGGCAAAAGCCTTGACGAGATATTTTGCCGCTTCGGCGTCATCTTCGATGATAAGAATTCTCATAATATTATTATACATGATTTTTACGAAAAGGCAGACCCTGTTCGGGCCTGCCCAGCTTCGCTCCCCTTTTATTTTGAATTTTAAGAGGTTGGCTGTGTCGCCAAAGCGACAAAATGCAGATTTTCACCTGATTTAACCCGCAGAAGCAACGCTTTCCGGCCATCTTTTTTCGCCTGATCGAAGGCTGCCACCAGATCTGCCGGACGGGACAGCGGCTTGCCTGCGGCCTCCAATATGACATCACCGGTGTGGATACCCTTTTGCGCGGCGGCACCCTCCGCATCCACATCCGCAACCACAAGGCCCGCCTGCCCTGCCCTCTCAACAGAAGCCGCCGGTGCCACTTTCAACCCGAAAGCCGAAAGCGAAGTATGGGCGGATTCAGGCTGCTCAAGACTGGCCTGTTGCGGGTCTGTCGGCATGGGTGCGAGTTTGATGGAGACTGTTTTTGTGGCACCGTCACGGATATAACCGATGTCGACTGTATGATCCGGCGCAAGGGCGGAAATCTTGCGGGCCAGTTCACGCGGGCCCTCCACCGGTTCGGCATTGACGGAGACGATCACATCGCCGGATTTAAGACCCGCAGCGGCGGCCGGGCCATCCTTTTGCGGCTCGGACACCAAAGCGCCCTTGGTGGATTTCAGCCCCAAACTTTCGGCAATCTCATCGCTGACCGGCTGAATCTGCACGCCAATCCAGCTGCGCGCGACAACGCCCTTGTCGCGCAGGGCCGAAACCACATCTTTCACCGTATCTGCCGGAATGGCAAAGCCAATGCCGACACTGCCGCCCGACGGCGAGAAAATCGCCGTATTGACACCCACGACCTCACCCTCGGTGTTGAAGGTCGGGCCGCCGGAATTGCCGCGATTGACCGGCGCATCGATCTGGAGAAAATCGTCATAAGGACCAGCGCCGATGTCACGGCCACGGGCCGAGACAATACCTGCCGTGACTGTACCGCCCAGACCGAACGGATTGCCCACCGCCAGCACCCAGTCACCGATACGCGGCGCATGAGACGAAAAGGAAACAAAGGGGAAGTTGCCGCCAGCCTTGACTTTAAGCAAGGCGAGGTCGGTCTTTTTGTCCACGCCAATCACTTTGGCGTCATAGGACTTACCGTCATCTGTGGTGACGGAGACAGTTTTGGCATTTTCGACCACATGATTGTTGGTCACAATATAGCCATCTGCCGAGATAAAAAATCCGGAGCCAAGCGCCTGACTGGCATGAGGCTTGGCCGGACCATTCTGCTCGTTGAACTGACGGAACAGGCGCTCCATCGGGCTGCCCTTGGGAAAGGGAAGGTCAGGCACAGCACCGTCCTCAGTTTCGGCGGTGTCGATCACATTGACTTTTACAGAAACAACGGCGCCCTTCACCCGGTCAACCACATCGGCAAAAGACACCGGCCCGCTGGTTTGCTGCGTGGCCGCATGGGCCGGGCCGGGAACGAGATTGGCATCAACAATAATGCCGCCAATGGCCGCCAACGCGACACAGCCCAGCAGGGCAAAACGGACTCGACTTCTGGAAGGCTGGAGTTCAAAGCCGGACGGAATTTTTTCAGGATAAATAGACATATGAACATACTCCGCTCATCGGGGAAACGTCGGATAAACCGCATTTCGATGGGTGGAGAATGACAGATATCAAATTACGCGAAGGTGGACGAAAAATGAAACTTCAGCAATAATCACTCGGGGCTGTTCGGGTCCAGAATATGCCGGAGGCGCGCCTCATCCTCGGGGCTCATCGGCTCCAAAGCCACAGCGGCACCTGACCGGCGGGACGCCAGCACCACAAGCCCCCCCGCCACAAGGCAAATCACGGGAAACAGCCACAACAAATAAGTTTCAAGAGTAAAGGGCGGTTGCAGCAGAATAAATGCGCCATAACGCTTGACCAGATAGGCCTTCACAGCCTCGTCGGAATCACCGGCCACAAGCCGCTCGCGCACCAGAATACGCAGATCACGCGCCAGTGGCGCGTCAGAGTCATCAATCGACTGGTTCTGACAGACCAGACAGCGCAACTGCGCCGACAATTCCCGGGCGCGATGCTCCAGCGCCGGATTGGGCAGAAGCTCATCCACCTGCACCGCATGCAGAGCAAAAGGCTGAATGAACAGCATGAACATGAGTATAAGACGCAGCCGCATGGTCATTCTTCCGGTTGTGCGAGGGGTATTTTACTGCGCGCGGCCTTGACCGGCAGGCCAAGACGCAGGCGCCGGTCCAGCACTGACAGCAAACCACCCAAAGCCATGACAACAGCCCCCAGCCAGATCAATGTGACCAGCGGCTTCCAGTAGAGCCGCATATTGACTGAGCCGTCGGCATTGGCATCGGCCATGCTGACATAAATCTGGCCCAGATTGAGCGTGACAATGCCCGCCTTGCTGGTGCCCATCTGCCGCGCGGCATAATTGCGCTTTGAAGGTTCGATCCGGGCGACAATAACGCCGCCACTGCGCACAGACATTTGCGCGGCGGCTTCTTCATAATTGGGGCCATGTCGCGAGATAAGCCCGTCCAGCACCAGCTCATAAGGCCCGAGGGCAACCGGCTGATTGGGCTTTATGGCGACAATATGTTCAATCCCCCACCCTGTCGCGGACAGTCCGAGAAGCACAACCCCCACACCGGCATGGGCAACCGCCGTGCCAAAAGCGGAGAGTGGCAGCCCGGCAAGGCGGCTCCATAAGGCGTGCAGCCCTTCGGATTTTCGCCAGATCCGTGAGATGATTTCCGCAAAGGCGCCACATATAATATATACGGCCAGCCCCATGCCAAATGGGGCCAGCACTGGCCCACCCGAGCGAAAGGCCACAATCAGCACCAGAACCAGCAAGCCGCAGACAAAAGCAAAAAACAGGCGCTGTGCCGCGCCATAAAGGTCGCCCCGCTTCCAGCTCAGCGACTGGCCAACAGGCACAAGCACAAGCAAGGGCCAGATCAGAATAGCCGCGCAGAGATTGAAATAGGGCCCGCCCACCGAGATTTTCTCACCGGTCAAAGACTCCAGCGCCAGCGGATAAAGTGTGCCCACCAGAATGGTGGCGCAGCTCACAGACAGCAGC
>DAIMHB010000044.1:4363-9951 GCA_036723545.1 Beijerinckiaceae bacterium | reverse complement strand
ACCCGGCATTGTGATCGGTTCGATTTTCGTCATCACCATTGTCATGGGCGATTTTGTCACTATCGGCGTGATGGGCGGCCAGCAGATCGCCTCGGCGGGCAAAATCATTCAAACACGGCTGGACGCGCTGCAATTTCCCGCCGCGGCCGCCAATTCAGTGATTTTGCTGGGCATTACCTTTCTCATCATCGCCATGCTGACCAAGCTGGTGGATGTGCGCAAAGAATTGTGAGTTTGCCATGAACGAGACCCGCTCCAAATCTTTTTACATTCTCGCCGCCTTTTTCGGCCTCTATGTGCTGTTTCTATATGGGCCGATGCTGGCCATTTTTGTGCTGTCCTTTCAGGGGCCGCAGGGTGGCCTCACCTTTCCGATGAATGGATTTTCATTACATTGGTTTAACAAGCTGATTGAAGGCAATGGCATTGTTGACCTTGGCGCGGCCTTTACCCGCTCGCTTGAGCTTGGCCTCACCGTCATGGTGCTGACCGTGGTGATTTCAGTTTCAGCAGGCATGGCCTTCCGCAAGCGGTTCACAGGTTCGGATTTCGTCTTTTTCACCGCCATTGCCAGCCTGATTGTGCCCTCGCTCATCACCTCGCTGGGCATTGCGCTGGAATTTCGCGTGCTGGACGATCTTGTGCATTATATTGGCCCGAAAATCGGCCTTGGCGACTGGGCCGACAGCTGGACGACAGGCATGGGGCTGTTTTCTTCCGGATTAGGCGCGCATCTCACCTGGACGCTGCCTTTTGGCCTGCTGATCATGTTTGCCATTTTTAACCGCTTTGACCCGCGTCTGGAGGAGGCGGCGCGCGATCTGGGCGCAACCCCCTGGCAGACCTTCCGTTTTGTGGTGCTGCCCATCATTCTGCCGTCGGTCATCGGCATTGGCCTGTTTGGCTTCACCCTCTCATGGGATGAGCTGGCGCGCTCAAGCCAGGCCATTGGCGCGGTCAATACATTGCCGCTGGAATTGCAGGGCCTGACCACCACTGTCACCAAGCCGGATATTTATGCGCTGGGCACGGTGATTTCGGCGGTGTCCTTCACGGTGATTTTCGCGGCGCTGTTCACAATCAATTATCTGCAAAAGCGGCAGGCGGCGCATGGCTCGGATGCAGGCAAGGGCATGGTATGAAAATTCACATCGTCAATCCCAACACTACGCGGGCCTTCACACAAAAAATCGCCAGAGCGGCGCGCGCCATTGCCGCGCAGGGCACCGAAATTTTCGCCACGCAGCCCGATTTTGGCCCCGTCTCGATTGAAGGCTATTATGACGAAGCCTTTGCAGTGCCCGGCATGTTGGCCCGCATCCGCGAGGCGGACGCGCAAGGCGCACAGGGCCATATCATCGCCTGTTTTGATGATACCGGCTTGGAGGCTGCACGCGCCATTGCCAAAGCGCCGGTGATCGGCATTGGCGAGGCTGGATTTCATATGGCAACCTTTGTCGCTACACATTTTTCGGTGGTCACCACGCTGGCTCTGTCCATCATCCCGATAGAACATAACATCCGCCGTTATGGGCTGGAGCGCCGCTGCGGCTCGGTGCGCGCGGCAGGTGTGCCCGTATTGGCGCTGGAAGAGCGTAATGAGGCCGCGCTTGACCTGATTTCGCGCGAAATGATCGCCGCCATCGCGCAAGAGCGCGCCGAGGCCATTGTGCTGGGCTGTGCGGGCATGGCGGATCTCGCCGCTGAATTTGCGCAAAAGCATGGCCTGCCGGTCATTGATGGTGTGTCAGCGGCGGTGACCCTGATGGAAGGCTGCATCCGCATGGGGCTGAAAACATCGCGGCTGGGGGCCTATCAACCCTCTCCTGCCAAAACCTATAGCGGCATTTTTTCAGGCTTTTCGCTGCTCTGAACCCGATAAAACGTGACATGAGGCCCCTGCCCGCGCTAATTTGCGCGCCTATCCGCAGGGGAGCGAAACATGAATCAGCGTGTGAACTGGGGCGTTATTTCCACCGCCAATATCGGCTGGAAAAAGGTCATTCCGGCCATGATAAAGGGCAGCAATATCAACATCATGGCCGTAGCCTCGCGGGATATGGCCCAGGCACAGGCCATGGCGCAGGACTTAAATATCGCCAAAGCCTATGGCTCCTATGAGGCCATGCTGGCCGACCCCGACATTGAGGCCGTCTATAATCCGCTGCCCAACCACTTGCATGTGCCGCTGACCCTTGCGGCGCTGGAGGCGGGCAAGCATGTGCTGTGCGAAAAGCCCATCGCCCTCACCGCTATGGAGGCGGCCCGCCTGCGCGACGCGGCGCAGAAATCCGGCAAGCTGGTGGCCGAAGCCTTCATGGTGCGTCATCACCCGCAATGGCAGCGGGCGCGGGCTTTGGTCAAGAGCGGCGCGATTGGCGAGGTGCGCGCCATCCAGACCTTTTTTTCCTATTTCAACAATGACCCTGCCAATGTGCGCAATCAGGCGGATATTGGCGGCGGCGGCCTGTATGACATTGGCTGTTATGCCATCACCACCGCCCGTTATATTTTTGGCAGCGAGCCGGAGCGCGTGATTGCCGCCACTGAACATGATCCCGATTTTCATACAGACCGGCTCACCAGCGGCATGATGGATTTTGGCGCGGGCCGCCACCTGACCTTTACCGTCTCCACCCAGCTTGTGCCCTATCAGCGTGTGCAGATTTGCGGCACGAAGGGGCGGATTGAAGTGCAGATTCCCTTCAATGCACCGGCAAACGGCGAAACCCGCCTGCTGATCGACACCGGTGCCGACCTTGCTGGCAGCAGCATCACAACCGAAACCCTGCCCGCCTGCGACCAATATACCTTGCAGGGCGAGGCCTTTTCCCGCGCGGTGCGGGGGCAGGCGCCGCTTGAGTATGACCTGGAGGATGCCATTCTCAACATGCGGATCATTGACGCGCTGTTTCGTTCAACCCATTCCAACCATTGGGAAAAGCCATGACACAACAGCGCTATGCCCGCATTCTGACCATTGCGGGTTCGGATTCGGGCGGCGGCGCCGGTATTCAGGCCGATCTCAAAACCTTTGTCGCGCTGGGCTGTTTTGGCATGAGCGCCATCACCGCCATCACGGCACAAAATACAATGGGCGTCACCGCCATTCACGGGCTGCCGCCTGAAATGGTCGGCGCGCAGATTGATGCGGTGTTTGAGGATATTGGTGTGGATGCGGTCAAAATCGGCATGTTGCACGCGCCCGATCTGGTACGGATGGTGGCGGCCAGATTGCGGCACTGGCAGCCCAGAACCATTATTCTTGACCCCGTGATGGTGGCCACCAGCGGCGCGCGGCTGATCGAACCGGACACCATTGCCATTCTGATCCAAGAGCTGTTTCCCCTCGCCAGTCTGGTCACACCCAACCTTGACGAACTGGTGCTGCTGCAGGGCGGCGCACCCATTTCCACAGTGGACGAAATGAAGGGCGCAGCCCACAGCTTGCTGGGCAAGGGCTGCACGGCGGTGCTCGCCAAGGGCGGCCATTTAACAGGCGCGGTGCTCACCGACCTTTATGTGACCGCAAACAGCACCATCCGTATGGATGCCGCGCGTATTGAATCCCATAATCTGCATGGCACCGGCTGCACATTGTCCTCGGCCATTGCCGCATTTTGCGGCCTCGGCCTGCCGCTGGAAGAGGCTATTGTTCAGGCGCGCGCCTTTATCACCCGCGCCATTGCGAACGGGGCGGATGTCACCACCGGCAAGGGCCACGGCCCGCTCAATCACGGCTTCGCGCCCTTGCCCATGCGTAAATTCAACATCTAGTCGCGGATGATTTTGCGCAAAACCATATATAAAGCGTAAGAAACAAGGGCGCTGGGCAGGCTTGAGCCAAGGCTGGCGCCATAGGGAGCCAAGGTTTGCGGCAGTTGCAGCCCCGAGATGGCCTGCACACTGGCAAAGCCGCCCAAGGCTTCATACAGCACAAACCCTGCCAGCCATGCGAGAATTGCGGGCCAGACGAAGGCTTTTTCGGCCCCGCCCTTCTGCACCTGAAAATAGGCACCAATCACCACAAACAAAGGTAGAAACACCGCGCCAATCAAATAGAGAAAATCCTGATATTTGGTGAGAAAATCCGCAAAATTGGCAACAGGCAGCACCAGCGCCAAAACTGTGGCCAGCACAGCCAGCAATGGCCCGAGCTGACGCACCGCAATCTGCGGCACAAGACTATGGCCGGACACAGATGCCGAATAGAGATCGGAATAGCCATTGTCCATCTCATCAATCAGAATCAGGGCCAAAGCGCCCACACCCACCGGCAGCAGAATGATGGCCGCCATGATTTCCGACCCCGGATTTAATGCGGCGAGCACCACGCCCAGCGCAAAGCACCAGCCATTAGCCAGACCATAGCCCAGCGCTGTGCCGGCAAAGGCGCGGTTCGGCACCCTGGCGTAGCGGGTATAATCAGCCACCAGCGGCAGCCATGAAATCGGCATGGCGATCACAAGATCAACCGCCGCCGCAAAGCTGATGCTGCCATCGCCCGCCTTCAAAACAGAGTCCCAACCCGCCGAAAAGCCCGCACGCAGCGTTTGAAGGGTCAGCCAGAACAGCGCCACACCCATAAGGCTCACGCCAATGCCGCGAATGAAGCGGCGCACAAAACCGGTCATGGCCAGCGCCAGCAAACCCGCCAGCACAAGGCCAACCAGAACAGTGAGCGCCGCCACCGGCACATTGGCCCCGAAAGAGCCCAGCACCAGCCCCAGACCATCGCGCATGACAATAATTTCAAACAAGGCCCAGCCGATCAGCTGCGCAATGTTCAGCGCCACCGGCAACCAGGAGAGGCCGCGCCCAAGGCTAGGGCGGATAAGGCCCGCGCTGGACAGGCCGGTTCTGGCCCCAATATGGCCAATATACCCCAATAAAGCCGCGCCCAGCACAGAGCCAATAGCAATCGCGGCAAAGGCCTGCGGCAGGCTGAGCGCGGGCAGCAAGGAGGCCCCCGCCATCATCACCAAAAGGCCGACGCCAAGGCTGCCCCACAGGCTGAAATAATCGGCAAACTGCAGCACGCGCTCGCCTGGCTGCACCGGATTGAGAGATTGGTTGAATTTTAACATGTGCACATCCTTAATGTTCAGGATGCAAGCACAGGAAATCGCAAAGATGAGCGCTTCCCTCCGCTGGCATAACCCAGATCAGGTTCTACGGGTTAAGGGCTTTGCGCCCTCTCTCGGCCAGACCACTGGCACCCCGAGCGAGGCGGACATTTTCATTCTGTTGCGGGTTTGTCAAGCGCCGCCGTCTTTTCCGCATGGCGGAAGGCCCATCCGCTGGTCGTTCTTGAGTGGCGTGCGGTGGCATAGTATGAACAGCCACACCTAACACCTGTCCGGGAGAATGCGCATGGCCGATCTGATCAAATGTGTGGGTCTGAGCGTCGATCAAGAGCTCAAGACCTTTATTGAAACCGAAGCCCTGCCCGGCACCGGCATAGCCCCCGCGCAGTTCTGGGACGGGCTGAGCGCCACCATCAACACGCTCGCCCCGAAAAACCGCGCCCTTCTGGCCAAGCGCGACGATTTGCAGGCCAAAATCGACGCCTTCGAGCGCGACCATCG
>DAIMHB010000044.1:0-4353 GCA_036723545.1 Beijerinckiaceae bacterium | reverse complement strand
GCAAGCCCCGCGATCCGGCCAAAATTCGGGAATTCCTCACCTCCATCGGCTATCTGGTACCCGAAGGGCCGGACTTTACCATCGACACCGCCAATACCGATGATGAAATTGCCAAAGTGGGCGGCCCGCAGCTTGTTGTGCCGGTGATGAACGCCCGCTATGCGCTCAATGCCGCCAATGCCCGCTGGGGTTCGCTTTATGATGCGCTCTATGGCACCGATGCCATTCCGGGGCCGCATAAGCCGGGCTATGATGCGGAACGCGGCGCAAAGGTCATTGACTGGGCGCGCGGTTTTCTCGATTCCATCGCGCCGCTCACCCATGGCTCGCATAAGGATGCCCGCGCTTACCGGATCGACGCCGGCCAGCTGAATGTGGTGATGCAGGACACAAGCGCCAGTCTGGCGACCCCTGCGCTGTTCGTGGGCTGGCTGGGCCGTGCCGAGGCGCCCAGCTCTGTTCTGCTGCGCCACAACGGCCTGCATGTCGAAATTGTTATTGATGCCACCTCCACCATCGGCAAGACTGACCCCGCTCATGTCTCGGATGTGCGGGTGGAAGCGGCCCTCACCGCCATTATGGACGGCGAGGATTCGGTGGCCGCAGTGGATGCCGCCGACAAGGTCGTGGTCTATCGTCACTGGCTGGGCCTGATGAAGGGCGACCTTGTGGACACCTTCGAGAAGGGGGGCAAGACCATGACCCGCCATCTCAATCCGGATCGGAGTTTCACCGCGCCCCATGGCGGCACGCTTCAGGTCAAGGGCCGAGCCCTGATGCTCAGCCGCAATGTCGGCCACCTGATGACCACCCCCGCCGCCTATGATGAATTGGGCCATGAGGTGCCGGAGGGTATTCTGGACGCCTTCATCTCCAGCACCATCGCGCTGCATGACCTGAAAAAGCCTGCGGATTCACGGCTGCGCAATTCGGTCAAGGGTTCGATCTATATCGTCAAGCCGAAGATGCACGGGCCGGAGGAAGTGGCCTTTGCCTGCGAGATTTTCAGCCATGTGGAGGCCGCGCTCGGTCTGCCGGCCAACACCATAAAAGTTGGTATTATGGATGAGGAGCGTCGCACCTCGGCCAACCTTAAAGAATGTATCCGCGCCGCCAAATCACGGGTCTTCTTCATCAATACCGGCTTTCTCGACCGCACGGGCGATGAATTCCACACCTCGATGGAAGCGGGGCCAATGGTGCGCAAGGCCGCCGTCAAGGCCGCCGAATGGATCAAAACCTATGAGGAGCGCAATGTCGCCATTGGTCTGGCCTGCGGCCTCAAGGGCAAAGCGCAAATCGGCAAGGGCATGTGGGCCATGCCCGACCTGATGGCCGATATGCTGGCGCAGAAGGGCGCGCATCTTGATGCCGGCGCGAACACCTCATGGGTGCCCTCCCCCACCGCCGCCATTCTGCATGTGACGCATTATCACAAAACCGACGTCACCGCCCGCCAGCAGGCGCTGAGTGGCCGTCCCGTGCCCTCGCTCGACTCGCTGCTTACCCCGCCGCTGGCGCGCGACATCAACTGGACACCGGAAGACATTCGTCAGGAGCTCGACAATAATGCACAGGGCATTTTGGGCTATGTGGTGCGCTGGATTGATCAGGGCGTCGGCTGTTCAAAGGTGCCGGATATTTATGATGTGGCCCTGATGGAAGACCGCGCCACCTGCCGCATTTCCAGCCAGCATATGGCCAACTGGCTGCATCATGGCGTGGTTTCGGAAGCGGAAGCCATGGAAGCGATGAAGCGCATGGCCGCTGTGGTGGACCGCCAAAACGCTCATGACCCGCTTTATGAACCTATGGCCCCCGCATTTGACGGCATTGCCTTTCAGGCCGCCTGTGATCTGGTGTTCAAGGGGCGTGAACAGCCCTCCGGCTATACCGAGCCGGTGCTGCACAAGCGCCGTCTGGAGAAAAAGGCGGCAGGGTAAGGGCCGCCCCGTCATTTGCAAAATAAAGCGCGTCATACGCGGACGTGGTCCGCGTATCCACTCTCCCCGTCACCCTGAGGAGCGAAAAGCGCGTCTCGAAGGGTGGGAGTGGGTTAAAGTGAGGGCTTTAAACTGCACAGTCAAAACACCCCCTCACCCCAGCCCTCTCCCCGCTCGCGAGGCGAGGGAGATGGGCATCTTCAACGAAAAATTCCAAATAACTCCATCCTAATTCAGTTATTTAACTTCAAAAAGTATGAGCTCTTTTCGAGTAATGATCCATGTCGTACTATTATTATTACGGTCACCCGCATAGAGTTTTGAGCGATTTTTGCGTATAATTGGCTTGTATGGATCGCCAGAATCAATAAAATTTATGCGTGTACCATTTTCTTTAAAAGCAACAATCCAGTGAAGTGAAGGACTGGTTAAACCCAGAATCATACAGCGGGCATCTGGATGTTCAAGGAACATCTGGTCAAATTCTTTCCAGTATTCTTTATTATTTTTCGGTGCCTCTTTGTCAAATGGATAAGTGACTCTGACTTTCTTAGCCTCTGGACACTTTAAAAGACATTTTTTTATCATTTTTTTCAAATCATTAAAAGTTGTTCCTTTCCATAAAATTTTTGGCCATCTACGTATAGCTACACCATTACAAGCCTTTTCAAAAATATCCGGAGCATCCTTAACTCCGCAATGTTCAAAAGCATTTACGATCGCATATGGCCCACAAAGACCATCAAGTTTACCTTGGTGATGAGACATATATTTTCCTTTATTATAAAATTCTGCATTAACATTAAATTAATATTTAAATTAATTTAAAATTTTAATAAAGAAATTTATTCAGATTAAAATGGAAAATTTAAATAATCTCAATTCCTATCTCTGATATAGATAGAATCGCCGAAGCTCTCATCTGGGCCAAGGCTAACCAGCCTCTCTTGGTGCAAAGATGGAAAGAGTTGAACGAAAGGGTCTGAACATGCCAAAAAAGACTTTGCCGCGTCTTCTCTCCGTTCAGCCAACAGGCCAACCGCTCACCCTGCATCTGCGTTGGGACAATGGCCTGGACACAAATGTTGATCTCTCCAATTTCATCGACCAATTCAAGCTCTACCAACCGCTGCGTCTGTCTCCCGCGCTTTTCGAGAGCGTGCGCTTAGGCGATTACGGCACTGATATTGTATGGACGCCGGATATGGATATGTCTGCCGACAGCCTGTGGCGGCTGACACAGGAGCAAAGCGGCCAAACCATGTCAACAGCCGCCTTCAAGCTCTGGCGCATTCAACAAGACTATACACTGGATGCGGCGGCTCAGGCGCTTGGCCTCAGCCGTCGGATGGTTGCTTATTATGAAGACGGAACAAAGCCCATCCCGCGCGTGGTGGCTTTGGCAACCCGCGCCTTGCAACGCGCCTAAACAATCCCCGCGCTTGTTCCCGCAACAGCCGGGCGCTCATGGGCCTTGTGGTTGCGGTAGCCGGAGAGGCGATAGGTGTGCAGGGGGTCAATCGCCCCGCCGCTGCGGGCGCGCGCCATAGCTAAAAGGGGCGAAACATCGGTCAGAAATGCCTTTTTCAGCTCCAGATGCGCGGCCAGCGCGTCATTGGCGCCCTGCGCCGCCGCAAGCGCCAGCCGGTCCACCAGCAAGGCCTGCGCATAGGCACGCTGCACCTCTATGGCCGATTGCATCAGGCTTTCAATGGGATCGGTGACATTATGGCTCTGGTCAAGCATATAGGCGGGGTGAAAGCCTTTGGCCTTGCGGTGTGCGGCATCCACCAGCTCATTAAACACCAGAAACAAGCGGAACGGCTCAACCGAACCGGCATCGAGATCATCATCGCCATATTTGGAATCGTTGAAGTGGAAACCGGCCAGCTTTTCAAAGCGCACCAGCCGCGCCACAATCTGCTCAATATTGACATTGGGCGCATGGTGGCCCAGATCGACCAGACATTTGGCCTTTGGGCCCAACTCCTGCGCCGCCAGAAGACTGGAACCCCAGTCGGCAATCACCGTCGAATAAAACGCCGGTTCAAACATTTTATGCTCTAAAAACACCTGCCAATCCTCCGGCAGTCCGGCATAAACCTCATGCATCGCCTCCAGATAGCGGTCAAAGGCCTTGGTCAGATGGCTCTGGCCGGCAAAATTCGAGCCATCCCCCACCCAAACCGTCAAAGCCTTGGAGCCAAGCTGCTGGCCCAGCGCGATACACTCCAGATTATGCGCCACCGCCTGCGCCCGCGTGGCAGCATCAGCATTGGAGAGCGAACCAAATTTATAGGAATGTGCCTGCCCCGGCTGATCCTGAAACGTATTGGAATTGACCGCATCAAAGCCAAGCCCCTTGGCCGCTGCGATTTATTTCAACGCGGCGACATCCGTAACCTTATCC
>DAIMHB010000043.1:0-9968 GCA_036723545.1 Beijerinckiaceae bacterium | reverse complement strand
GCTTTCCGATAGGGAGCGTGCGGCGGCTCGTGCCCGCGCTGCTCTGTATATTTAACGTGACGCTGCTGCGGGCTGGCGAAATTCCGGGGCGCTGCGAGGCGGAAATGATGCGGGCAGCCCAGCGCAACCATGTGCCTGTGGCGGTGCTATATGCTGTTGGTTTAACCGAAACAGGGCGCAAGGGCTGGCTTGATCCTTATGCGCTGAATATTGAGGGGCGGCCCTATTTTGCCGCAAACCTGCCCGATGCCCTGCGCGAATTCACCGTGGCCCGGCAGCAGGGGCACCGCTTGATCGATATTGGCTGTATGCAGATTGACCATCATTATCATGCGCAACATTTTCGCGCTCTGGCCGATATGTTTGATCCGCAACAGAATGTGACCTATGCGGTGCAGCTTTTACAACAGCTCAAACTTCAGGAGGGCAGCTGGACTTTGGCGGTGGCGCGCTATCACGCCGGGCCCGCTCAAAGTCAGGAACAGCGGCGCTATGTCTGCTCTGTTGTGTCCAATATGGTCGCGGCGGGGCTGGGGGCATGGACAGCCAAAGCTCGGCAATTCTGCCCGCCAAAGTAAAGCGTCGCGCCGGGCGCGGCAGGGCTAATTGATCTTGTCGGGCCGGGGCATATTCTGGGCCCAGAGCGGGGCAAGCTCGGCTTTCACCGGGCTGAAACGTCCCTGCCGGACATCATCCAGCATTTCCTTAAACTGCGTCAGGTCAGGGGGCAGCGGTGCCGGGCCAAGGCTTTCAATCCGATGAATTTTGACACGGGGCGGCTCTTCTCCCAGATAGAGCGAAAAGGCCACGCGCATGTCGCTGAGATGCAGCATCAGCCCAAATTGGACATGCGGTTTTGTGGTCCAGCCAAGCTGATAATCAATATGATAGCCGCAGACCAGCGTATCCTGAGGAAAGTGCAGTTCAGTGGCGGAATGAACGATGTCTCTGATATTGTTGAGTTTATCGGTGCGGATAAAGGCAATGTAATCACCCGGATCAACCAGCATCAATTCATGGATGACACCCTCAAGCGCCTGGCACAATGCGCGCTCATGCAGATGAAGTGGCTTATCGAGAAACTGTGCGCACATACTCAACTCTTTCCTGCTCAACTCTTTGCCGATTTTACAACGCGCCTCTAATGAACAGGTTTATACTTAACAATTCATTGTAAAAAATGTGATTTTCCACTTAAATTCCAGACAAATGCGGTTTGCAACAGCCTCACCGGTGCATTTGCTTTAAAACTCTGCCAATTATACGCTCAAATGCAGAAAAACCAAATCCGTCATTTCAGCCTGAAGCCTGTGTCCACAGATGCTTTTGCGCTGTGTTTTAAAAGAGTTTGCCGCCATCGGGTATTGTATGGCTTGGGCTGATCAGCACCACCTCGCCAGCCGCATCAGGAAAGCCGAGGGTGAGAACCTGCGACATGAACGGCCCGATCTGGCGCGGCGGAAAATTCACCACCGCCGCCACCTGCCGCCCCACCAGTGTTTCAGGCGTATAATGCTGGGTGATCTGGGCCGAAGATTTTTTCACGCCCAGATCAGGGCCAAAATCTATGGTCAGCTTATAGGCCGGTTTGCGCGCCTGCGGAAAAGGCTCCGCGGCCACAATGGTGCCGACACGAATGTCAACTTTCAGAAAATCGTCAAAACTGATCATAGCAGACATCATATATCGTGCCGGGTGCTGTCATAGGCAGGCTGGTTCTGTGTCTGGCGCAAGCGGACAATGCCACCCAGCAAGGTGCAGAAGGGCGAGGCAAGGCGGTGAAGCTGCTCGGCGCGATGCACCATTTTGCCGCCGCGCTCCAGAGCCTTGTCAAGGGCGGCCATGGTGCGGGCCATGTCCTCATCCTCATCCTTCAGCCAGATTTCAACAACCTGCGCAAAACTCACCACCAGCCCCTGCACTTTCAAAGCGCCCAGCGGGCCTTCTGTGCTGATTCCGGCAGCTTCCAGCATGAAACGCTGCGAATTCGTCGCCACCTGATTGAGCGCAAGCGCGGCGGCGGGCGAGCGTTTAACCCAGCGCATGATATTGTCCAGCGCGGCGCGATAGGGCCGCATGGCGTCAAGACGGCGCATCAGCACATCAAACAGCCGGTCCTTGGCGGAGTCTTCCGCCAGATCTGCGCTGACGGATTTCAACACAATCTGGTCAATCTGGCGGGAAAAAGCAGCAAGAACCGCACCTTTTGACGGAAACTGCTCACGAAACTCAGCCAGTGTCACGCCAGCCTTATGAGCGACATCGGTGATGGAAAATTCCTCCCAGGGGGTCTGGGCGGCAAGCTCCATCAGAGCGGCAACAATACGATCACGCGGGTGGGTCATGGCAAACTCCTGTGTTCCACCAACATAGGCCTTTATGCCGGATTTCCAAGAGGGAGCGCGGGCCTATCCGGCCAGTTCCTCAGCGCGGTGTTTGGCGGCGGCAATGGCGGCCTGCATCAGCGGGGCCAGACCATTCTCCGCCATCAGCACGGCCAATGCGGCGGCGGTTGTGCCCGCCGGCGAGGTGACATTGATGCGCAGTTGTGACGGCGTTGTCGCCTGATCCTGAAACATCAGCTCCCCCGCCCCCTCAACCGTGGCGCGGGCCAGCCGCGCCGCCAAAGCGGCGGGCAGGCCCATGGCCTCACCGGCTCTGGCCATACATTCCGCCAGATAAAACACATAGGCCGGGCCGGAGCCTGACAGCGCCGTGACCATGTCAATCTGCGCCTCGCTCTCCAGCCATTCGACACGGCCCACAGCGCCCAGCAGGCGTGTGGCCAGTGCCCTTTGCGCCTCGGAAACCGCAGGCGTGGCATAAACGCCGGTGATGCCGCGCCCGACAGCGGCAGGCGTATTGGGCATGGCGCGAATCAGGTTCACAGCGCCGGGCAGCCGCGCCTGCATATTGGCAATGGTTTTGCCCGCCATAACCGATATCACCACGCCGGAGGGCGGGATAAGAGAATTGAGCGTGTTCCCGGCAGCGTCAAACATCTGAGGCTTGATGGCCAGCACGATCACATCGGTCGGCACCGGCTGGGCAGGGTTGAGTGCGCAGCCCTGTGCGGCGCAAAAGGCGGTCATCTCGGCGGAAGGATGCGGGTCGATCACCTGCGTGCGCCCGGCCTCCAGCCCCAGCTTCAGCCAGCCTTGCAGCATGGCGCCGCCCATTTTACCGGCGCCGATCAGGGTCAGGGAAATATCCATTCAGGCGTTTCCTGCGGTTTCAAACATGGCAAGATCCAGCGAATCACGGGCGGATTTGCCCGCCCAGACCACATATTGAAAGGCCTGAAAATAACGCTCGCAGGCCTCGGTCGCCACTTTGATCAGGGCTTCACATTGCTGGCCGCTCGGCTCCGAGCCGCCCGCCAGCAGCAACGAGTGACGGAACATGATGACATTGTCCTTGAGCCAATAGTCAAAATGGCCCACCCAGAGCTGTTCATTGATAATGCTGATCAATTCGCGCAATTCAGCGCGGCGGGCCTCGGGGCCCTTGAACTCGAAGGCCGTTGAGACATGCAGGGCCTCAATGTCCTCCAGCCATGTGAAGGTCACATCATATTGGCTTAAGCGGCCATCGACAGAAATTGAAATTTCGTCCAGCGCCGACCGGTCAAAAATCCAGTCATTGAGAGCCGCAAGTTGCTCAACAATATCAACCGGATGCACAGGTTTCCGGGGTTGGGCCACATTCAGAGACATTCATATTACCTTGCACACAGAGAACCGGCTAAAAAGCGATTTTTCAATTAAAACAATGCACTGGCGCGAAAACAAATCACCCGTGCTTGATTATAAGAATCTCGTATTTGGACTCGCGGGTCTATGGGGTTGCGGGGCCGTGATGAATCTATCCACATAAATCCGCATAATTTTAATCAAATTTTCATCTTTTGGCATGGTCGCATGAAAAAACCCCTCCCGAATCAGCTTCGGGAGGGGTTTCTGACTGAACCACAAGGGGTGAGGCCTGTGCCGCTCCCCCTTGTGAATTCAAAAATTACTTACTGGCCATTTGCGCCTCAAGCGCGGCGAGGCGGGCGCTCAGCCGGTCGTTTTCGTCACGGGCGCGGGCGGCCATGTCGCGCACGGCTTCAAATTCTTCACGGGTGACGACATCCATGGTGGAAAGCAGGCGCTCGGCCTGTGTCCGGAACAGGGTTTCGGCTTCGCGCTTGACGCCTTCGGCCATACCAGCGGCATCGGTGGCAAGGCGGGCCAGATCATCAAAAATGCGTCCGCGGGTCTGGGTCATGATATAATCCTTTAATTTTTTCGAGGGCTATCATACCAGTGTTTTTTTGAAATGCGAGATGCGGGCAATCGTCGCAAGGTGATGAGGCAAATATGCTGGATGTGCTGCTGAACTATCCGATAATTGATCCTGTGTTTTTCTCCATTCCGGTGCCGGTGATCGGGCCGCTGCCGATCCGCTGGTATGCGCTGGCCTATATTGGCGGCATGATCGGGGGGCTGTTTTATGCGCGCGCCTTGGTGCAGCGGCAAGGCTTATGGGGCAGCACACCCCATCCCTCGGTGATGAGCCTTGATGATCTGCTGGTTTATGTGGCGCTGGGCACCATTGTGGGCGGACGTCTGGGCAATGTGCTGTTTTATTCACCGGGCTATTATTTTGCGCATCCGCTGGATATTTTCAAACTCTGGGAAGGGGGGATGGCCTTTCATGGCGGGCTGATCGGGGTGATGATCGGCATTTATCTGTTTGCCCGGCGTGAAAAGGTGTCGATACTCAGTGTGATGGATTTATGCGCGACCGTCGCGCCCATCGGGCTGTTTTTTGGCCGTCTGGCCAATTTCATCCGACCTGAATTGTGGGGACGTCCGACAGATGTGCCCTGGGCAATGGTTTTCCCCGGCGTGGACGCGCAGCCGCGCCATCCCAGCCAGCTTTATGAAGCGGGGCTGGAGGGCCTTGTGCTGCTGGTGATTTTGGCGCTTCTGGCCCGCAACGGTGCGTTTCGCCGCCCCGGCCTGCTGATGGGGTGGTTTGGCATTCTCTATGGACTGGCCCGCATTTTTACCGAATTTTTCCGGGAACCGGATGCGGTCACCGAGGCGCTGGCGCATGGCCTGACCATGGGCATGGTGCTTTCCGCCCCGCTGATTATGATTGGTGGCGTTTTTGTGGTTCGGGCCTATCGGTCATCGGGGGCTCAGACCTATTGATACGGGTGCCCCGGTCATCCGTTCAGGTTCGGATTGTATTTTTTTCGTTTCCCGCATATTCCTTGTGGATTAAGTTAGGACACATGGAAAAGCATAGCCGTGGCGGCGCTCTGCCTGCGCGTGCTGACAGGCCGGAGGCGCTATTTTGACAGCTTTGGAACAGGAAATCAGCCGGATCATTCGCTTCGAGGGTCCGATTTCGCTTGAGCGGTTCATGGGGCTGGCGCTGGGTCATCCAAAGCATGGATATTATATGACGCGTGACCCTTTCGGCGCGCAGGGCGACTTTGTCACCGCGCCGGAAATCAGCCAGATGTTTGGCGAATTGATCGGGCTCTGGGCGGCTGAAATCTGGGCAGCGATGGGGCGCCCCAGCCGTGTCATATTGGTGGAGCTGGGGCCGGGGCGCGGCACATTGATGGCCGATGCCTTGCGCGCTCTGCGGGCTGCGCCGAGTTTTCTGTCGGCGATTGAAGTTCATATGGTTGAGATGAGCCCGGTTTTGAGTGAGCTTCAGCGGCAATCGCTGGAGCGATCTTCAGTGCCGGTGTTCTGGCACAAGCAGCTCAATGATGTGCCGGAAGGGCCGACCATTCTTCTGGCCAATGAATTTTTTGATGCGCTGCCTGTCCGGCAATATGTCAATACGCAGCGCGGCTGGTGCGAGCGCCTTGTCGGGCTGGATGAGCAGGGCCAGCTGATGTTCGGCGTATCCTCCACGGCTGAGAGCACATTGAAAGTTGCGGCGCCGCTGGGCGAAATTCTCGAAATCGGGGCACAGGGCCAGCTGATGATGCGCGAAATTGGCCAGCGCCTGCAGCGCCAGCACGGGGCTGCCCTGATTGTGGATTATGGCTATGCCGAAACGGCTTTGGGCGAGACCTTTCAGGCGCTTAAAAATCATGAATTTGTGCACCCGCTCTCCAGCGTGGGCGAGGCCGATCTGACGGTGCATGTGGATTTTTCAGCGCTGATGCGGGCGGCAAACTCGGTGCGGCTGAATGTGTTCGGGCCTGTCTATCAGTGTGAATTTTTATTGGCTCTGGGCATCGAGCAACGGGCCGAAGCCCTCAAGCGCCGCGCCACCGAGGCGCAGATTGCCGAAATTGATGCGGCAACGCTGCGTCTGACCGACGAATCATCACAAAACATGGGGCATTTGTTCAAGGTTCTGGCTGTGACCTCGCCCGATCTGAAACAGATTCCCGGTTTTCCGCAAGAATTTGCATGAGCGGCGACCTTCCGGCTCTTCCCTGTCTGAAAGCTGCGGCTTTGACGCATGAATCCATCTCGCACGGCTTTTTCACCCGTGCGGGCGGTGTGTCCACCGGCCTTTATGCCACGCTCAATGGCGGTGTCGGCTCGGAGGACGACCCCGCCCATGTCAGGGAAAACCGCGCGCGCATGGCCAGAACTCTTGGCGTTTTGCCGGAGAACCTGCTGGTGCCCTTTCAGGTGCATTCCATTGATGTGCTGAGTGTCAGCGAACCCTTCTCCGAGCGCCCGCGCGCCGACGGGCTGGTGACAGCCACGCGCGGGCTTGCGCTGGGCGCAACGGGGGCCGATTGCGGCATGGTGCTGTTTGCCGATGTGCAGGCGGGGGTGATCGGGGCCTGTCATTCCGGCTGGAAAGGTGCCTTTGACGATATTATCGGCGCGGTGGTCACGGCCATGGGTGCGCTGGGGGCGCAGCGCCACAATATCAGTGCCGTGCTGGGCCCCTGTATCCAGCAGACCTCCTATGAGGTCGGGCCGGAATTTTTCACTCGTTTTATTGAACGGGATGCGGCTTTGGCGGCGTTTTTTGTGCCTTCCGCCAGGTCGGATCATTACAGGTTTGATCTGCCGGGCCTGATCGGCCTGCGGGCACAGCAGGCCGGGATTGGTCATTTCGAAAGCCTCGGTCTCGATACCTATGCGGACGCCGACCGCTTTTTCTCCTACCGGCGCAGCACCCACCTGAAAGAGCCGGATTATGGCCGTCTGATTTCGGCGATTGCGCTGGTGTGAGGGGCGTAAACGAAAAATCCGCATATCCATAAAAAAGCCCGGCACTGCGCCGGGCTTTTGAGCTTACTGCGTTTTCATTCACGCCAGAGCGCCGTGGCAATGCTTATATTTTTTGCCCGATCCGCAGGGGCAGGGTTCGTTGCGGGAGACACGGCCCCAGGTCTGGGGATTGAGCGGATCACGGGTGCCGCTACTGGCGCTGAAGGCGCCGCTGGCAATGCGGGCATTGATATCGGCAATCTGCTCCTCATCCTCGCCGGTCAGCGGATTGATATGCTGGGTCTTTCCCACCGGCGGCTCAACCGGCGCAGGCTGGAACTGCACCTCCACCCGCATCAGCTGCGCCGTCACCAATTCGCGCAATTTGGCAATCAGCCCGCCAAACAGGTCGAAGGCTTCCGATTTATATTCATTCAGCGGGTCGCGCTGGGCATAGCCACGCCAACCGATGACCTGCCGCAGATGGTCCAGTGTCACCAGATGGTCACGCCAGAGGTGGTCCAGCACCTGCAAAATAATTTGCTTTTCGACATAACGCTGAATATCGGGCGTATTACGGGCGGTGCGCGCCAGATAGGCCTCGTCCGCTGCTTTGTGAATGCGCTCGCTCAGCTCCTCATCGGCAATGCCTTCTTCCTTGGCCCAGTCCCGAATCGGAAGCTCAAGGCCAAGCGCGGCCACAACACCATCATGCAGGCCGTCCACATCCCAGGCCTCGGCATAGGCATCGGGCGGGATATGCTTGGTGACAAGGTCCTCAATGACCGTGTTGCGCATATCGCCCACAATCTCCTCAAGCGACTCCTGCGCCATCATATCGCGGCGCTGCTCGAACACCACCTTGCGCTGGTCATTCATCACATCGTCGAATTTCAGCACATTCTTGCGCTGGTCGAAGTTGCGCGCCTCAACCTTCTGCTGAGCCTTTTCCAGCGCCTTGTTGATCCAGGGGTGGATGATGGCCTCATCCGGTTTCAGGCCGAGGCGTTGCAGCATGGAATCCATCCGCTCGGAACCAAAAATACGCATCAGATCATCTTCCAGCGACAGGAAGAATTTGGAACGCCCCGCATCGCCCTGACGGCCAGAGCGTCCGCGCAACTGATTGTCAATGCGGCGGGATTCATGGCGCTCAGTGCCGATAATATACAGCCCGCCCGGACGGCGCACCGTCTTGGCCGGACGATTGCCCTTAGCCGGTTCGATCTCGATAATATCCTCGGCGGCCAGCACGGCGCGGCGGTTGGCCTCGATTTCAGCGGCAATTTTAGCCTTGGCAGCCTCGCGCTCCGGCCCTTCCGGAATGGTGGCCTCGATCTGCGCCAGATGCAGCTCCAGATTGCCGCCCAGTTTGATGTCGGTGCCGCGCCCGGCCATATTGGTGGCGATGGTGACCGCGCCCGGCATACCGGCATCAGCCACAATCTGCGCCTCCTGCTCATGATAGCGGGCGTTGAGCACCTGATGCGGAATATTTTTAGCCTTGAGCAGGTCGGAAATCAGCTCGCTCTTTTCAATCGAGGCGGTGCCCACCAGCACGGGCTGTTTGCGGGCCCGCGCGGATTCGATTTCGCGCACCACAGCACGATATTTCTCCTCCGCCGTACGGTAAACCTCGTCGTCGTCATCATAACGCTGAACCGGAACATTGGTGGGAATTTCAACCACTTCGAGCTTGTAAATTTCGTGGAACTCATTGGCCTCGGTTGCGGCGGTGCCGGTCATGCCGGAAAGCTTGGTGTAGAGGCGGAAATAGTTCTGGAAGGTGATGGAGGCCAGCGTCACATTTTCCGGCTGAACCTGCACATGTTCCTTGGCTTCCAGCGCCTGATGCAGCCCTTCCGAATAGCGGCGGCCGGGCATCATGCGGCCGGAAAATTCGTCGATGATCACCACTTCGCCGTCGCGGACAATATAGTCCTTATCACGGGCAAACAGATTATGCGCGCGCAGGCCCTGCTGCACATGATGCACCAGCGTCGAATTGGCGGCCTCATAGAGCGTGCCGTCTTTCAATATGCCGGCCGCACGCATCAGGTCTTCGATGTGCTCGTTGCCGGCCTCGGTGAGGCTGATGGCACGCTGCTTCTCGTCCAACTCAAAGTCACCCGGCACAAGCTGCGGAATCAGAGCATTGATGCTGTTGTAAAGGTCGGATTTGTCATCAGAGGGGCCGGAAATGATCAGCGGGGTGCGGGCCTCGTCGATAAGAATGGAGTCCACCTCGTCGACAATGGCGTAATGATGGCCGCGCTGGGTCATCTGGCCCAGCTCATATTTCATATTGTCGCGCAAATAATCGAAACCAAATTCGTTATTGGTGCCATAGGTGATGTCGCAGGCATAATTGGCGCGGCGCTCCTCATCATCCAGACCATGCACAATATTGCCAACGGTCAGGCCCAGAAACGTATAGATCCGGCCCATCCATTCGGAATCGCGCTTGGCGAGATAATCATTGACCGTCACCACATGCACACCCTTGCCCGCCAGTGCATTGAGATAACAGGCCAGGGTCGCCACCAAGGTTTTGCCCTCGCCGGTGCGCATTTCCGCAATCGAGCCCTCATGCAGCACCATGCCGCCGATGAGCTGCACGTCAAAATGCCGCTGGCCAAGCACACGCTTGGCAGCCTCGCGCACAGTGGCAAAGGCAGGAACGAGCAGATCGTCAAGTTTTGCGCCTGCGGCCAGCTGGGCGCGGAATTCAGCGGTGCGGGCGCGCAGAGCCTCGTCGCTTAACTTGACCAGTTGCGG
>DAIMHB010000042.1:0-10001 GCA_036723545.1 Beijerinckiaceae bacterium | reverse complement strand
GGATGAGCTTGGGCTGTCGCTCAATAAAGACAAGCGCCTCGCGCTGGTCAAAGGCGTGGTTGCCCAATGTTATGCAATCGGCCCCCGCGCCGAGCAGTTCGTCGCAAATGGCCTCGGTAATGCCAAAACCGCCCGCGGCATTCTCGCCATTGACGACAACAAAATCGAGCTTCCACCGCGCTCGTAAAGCGGGCAGATGTTGATTGACCGCCGCACGGCCCGAGCGGCCCAAAACATCACCAATGAACAGAAGACGCATGAGATTACTTTATGGTTTCGAAGGAGAGGTAAGGGGAGAATTTGGGAATGATTTGATCTCTGGCATTATCAAGTATTGCGAGGGCTTTTGTCTTTGTTTCTAAGCTTGCTTTCATTTGACTGCTTGCAGGTTCCCTTATATCCATTTCTAAATTTTGGCGTTCTAAACTATGCAAATGCCAGTGACTCATGTTGAAACTTCGCCCTGCCGAAATAACTTTGTTTGCAAAATCTATTATATCATCCGAAAATAAAAATTTAATTTCTTTTGTCTGGTGCACAAGAGCATTAAATTCAAACTCATGATCTTTAAGATTATAATTTAAAATTGTAATTCGATGAATCGCTTCATAAACTCTATATCGCCGTTCATAAAGCTCAAGTTTCAGTTTATGTCCCGCCGTATCCGCCTGTGCTTGAGCAATCTTCGCCTGAATGTTTTGAAACCGCCATGTGACCCAAACAGCAACACCTGACGCCACCAATGTAGCGACAGGCTGCGGATTATTTTTCACAAAACACCACACATCCGATAATATATCTAACATAAAAACCATTCCCGTGAACCTGTGATGTTTTATATGCACGCAGGATATATTGTATTCGGAAAAATATAAAATCGAAATTCCGATTAAGATCAGCATTCATGAGCTGCTTGTCCCTGCACAGCAAGGACGGTCTTGCCCTCACTCTAACGCTCGAACAAAGGGAGAAGGAAGACACAGGTAAAAATCTCTCAAATCCTGAAATGTGCTCAGCCGCCTTCTAACGCAATCAGCCCCGCATGAAGCGGGGCTGAGGTCGAGTTCCATAAGGACAGCGAGGGCTTAGCGGTCGCCGAGCGAGCCGTCAGCCTCGGCCAGCGCCTTGCCCACTTCCAGGCCGAGGTCATCCAGCGACATTTCTTCGCGGGTGTTGATTTCTTCGCCCAGAGCCTGACGTTCGGCTTCGGCACCGGAGCGCGCCACGTTGACGGTGATCTTGACTTCAACTTCCGGATGCAGATGCACAGGCAGAACATGCAGGCCGATGGTCTTGATCGGCTGGGCCAGTTCCACCTGACCACGGGTGATGCTGATGCCCGCTGCGGTGACGGTTTCGGAAATATCGCGTGCAGCCACCGAGCCGTAAAGCTGGCCGGTTTCGCCCGCCTGACGGATGATGACATAGGTGGTGCCATCCAGCTTGTCGGCAATGGCCACAGCTTCCTGCTTCAGTTCAAGGTTGCGAGCTTCGAGCTGAGCGCGCTGAATTTCGAACTTCTTGGCGTTGGCTTCGGTGGCGCGCAGGGCCTTGCCGCGTGGCAGCAGAAAATTACGGGCATAACCATCCTTAACGCGGACTTTCTCGCCCATCTGACCCAGCTTGGCTACGCGTTCCAACAAAATAACGTCCATTTTACTCTCCTTTTGGTTGTGAGTTTTCGGTGACGGGCCGCACCCGCCGTAACGAAACGAGGCTGTCGGCAAAGCCGACTACGGCAGCAATCATCAGGGGCCAGAGGCTCAGAACGATGATGCCGCAATAAATAAATGTCAGCAGAAGGCCGCGAAACGGCAGATTGCGCGTCACACTGTGCAGAACAGCCATGCCCTGAAGTGCAAAAAGCACGCTCATACCCGCCACAATCATGCCGCTGCTCACTTCCAGCGACGGGCTTTGAATCTGCCCTGCGATCAGAAGGCCGGCGCATCCCAACCCGAAAATCACCAGAATGTGACGGGGCAGGCGCACCGCTTCAGGCAGCAGAGGAAAGGGCCGCACCAGCCGCCCGGAAACCTGTACCGCGCGCGCCGCACACCACATATTGGCCACCAGCAAAAGGGTGCTGATGATCACCGAAAAAAACGGAACCGCCTGCGCAAAAGCAGCGGCCACATCATCTATCTCGATGGAATTTGGCAGTTTGAGGCCAGAGGCGAAAATATCCTGCAAAATGGGGACAAAATTTTGCGCCAGTTCGCCGGAAGCCGCGCTGTAACCGCCATGCTCGGAACTCCATATGGCGATTTCTGTCATGGTGGTGAACACCGCCACCCATCCGATCCAGGCCAGCAGGCGGCCAATCGGATAATATGTGCCATTTTTTGATTTGTGTTGGGCCAATGCGGCGAGGCCGACAGCGGGAAAGGCCACCAATGACATAAATTCAACGGCACCTTGTCCGTCTGTCAGGGTAAATACAATCAAGCCGGCAAAGAGCGAGGCCAGCAGCCCTGTGCTCACCGTCCAGCCCATAGCCGCAATCATCAGGGGGAGGGGTGCAAAATTGGCCAGCAGGAAGCTGATCAATCCGCCATTTCCGGCAGCCAGAAAGGCCAGAGCCGCTGTCAGGCCAGCAACAATGCTGATGCCCCAGTGCGGGAGGCGGAAGGAAAAAGCCAGAACCATATTGTCTCTCGGGTGTCCCGCGCCATGCGGTTAGAAATGTTGTTTCAACATTCCAGCCATCTCGCCCGACCATTCGGACGATCTTGCCAAAAACGGCGCGGGCCTGAGCCCGCGCCAGAACGATTAACGGATCACATAAGGCAGCAGGCCGAGGAAGCGGGCGCGCTTGATGGCATTGGCCAGCTCGCGCTGCTTCTTGGCGCTGACGGCCGTGATGCGTGAGGGCACAATCTTGCCGCGCTCGGAAATATAACGCGAGAGCAGACGTGTGTCCTTATAGTCGATCTTGGGTGCGCCCGGGCCGCTGAAGGGGCAGCTCTTGCGACGGCGGAAGAAAGGGCGACGGGTTGCGCCGCCTGCGGCGGCTGTTTCGGTTGCCATGATTTTAAGCCTCGCTTGCGTTGTAATCAGGACGTGGGCCACGGTTCGGGCGCGGGGCGCGCGGGGCGCGGTCGCTGCGTTCCGGACGGTCGAAACGCTCGGTGCGCTCCTCCGTGTCGTCACGCTTGCGCAGCATGGCCGATGGGCCTTCTTCCAGTTCGTCCACTTTGAGGGTGATGAGACGGATGACATCTTCGGAGATGTTCATCTGGCGTTCCATTTCAGCCACAGCGGCTGCGGGCGCGTCAATGTTCAGCAAGGTCATATGCGCCTTGCGGTTCTTTTTGATGCGGAACGCGAGGGACTTGACGCCCCAATATTCAACCTTGGTCACCTGACCACCGCCTGCGACGATGGTGGCTTTCATCTGCTCGGTCATTGCTTCCACCTGCTGGGCGGTCACATCCTGACGGGCAAGATAGACATGCTCATAAAGAGCCATAGGAACACCTTTCTCTCAAGTTCAGCCAAAACGGCTTATCTGGTCCGGCGCGGAGCCCTTCGAGCCCGGAAAAAGGCCCGACGGTTCATTCGAAGGCGGAGACACCGGAAGACGAAATCTGCATTTCTGTTTTTTGCACGCAAAAAACCTTCCGTTCAGCCCCCAGCCGAACAAGATGCGCTCTTCTACCGCATTTTGCCGCAGATGCAAGAGGCAAGGCGGGCTTATGTCGAAGAATCGCTGATATTCCCCTCTCGCCCTTTTCTTTATCCTCGTTTATATTCGCGGGATGAAAGAAATTCTGCTTGTTTTTTGTGGTGGCGGCGTCGGCTCTGTGGCGCGATATCTTGTCAACCACAACATCACCCGCCTTCTGGGCTGGAAATTCCCGTTCGGGGTGATGTTTATCAATATTACCGGCTCATTTTTAATGGGCCTTGTCGCCGGATATTTTCTTGGCCGGACGGATGCGCTGTCGCAGGATATGCGCTTACTGCTTGCCACCGGCATTTTGGGCGGCTACACAACCTTCTCAGCCTATTCACTGGATGCAGCCAATCTGATGCAGCGTGGCGAGGTTGGTCTGGCCGGTACTTATATTGCCGGTTCGGTTGTTTTATCCATCTCTGGTCTGTTTTGCGGTCTCTGGGCCATGAGGGCCTTAACGTGAGGGCTCTGATATGAGCGTGCAAAATCTGACAGTCACCGAAGATGAAGACGGAATGCGTCTGGACCGCTGGTTCAAGCGGCGCGTGCCCACGCTCTCACTGTCGCATCTGAATAAAATTTGCCGCAAGGGCGAGGTGCGGGTCAGCGGCAAGCGGGTGGAAGGCTCGTCGCGTCTTGTGGCGGGGGATATTGTGCGCATACCGCCGCTGGCGCTGGAGGCGCCCAAGCCTGCCGTTCATGTGCCCAATGAGGCGGATGCCCGCGCGCTGAAGGACATGATCCTGTTTGAGGATGCGGGCCTGATGGTGCTCAACAAGCCCTATGGTCTCGCGGTGCAGGGCGGCTCGGGCATGACCCGCCATATTGACGGGATGCTGGAAAGCCTTGCCAATAAAAACGGTGAGCGGCCCAAGCTGGTGCACCGGCTGGACCGTGACACCTCCGGCGTGTTGCTGGTCGCCAAAACCCGCAAAATGGCTGCCGATCTTGGCGAGGCGTTCCGCGCCCGCCAGACCAAGAAAATTTACTGGGCGCTGGTGCGCGGCGTGCCCAAGCCCACACAGGGGCGGATCTCGCTGTTTCTGGCCAAGGGTGAGGGTATGGGGCAGGAGCGTGGCCCGCGCGGCGAAGGCGGCCAGTCCAACAGCGAGCGGATGCGCATTGCCAAGCATGGCGAGGAGGATGCGCAGCATTCCGTCACTTATTATACACTGGTGGACAGGGTGGCCAATCGCGCCAGCTGGATTTCCATGAAGCCGATCACAGGCCGCACCCACCAGCTCCGCGCCCATACAGAAGCCATCGGCAATCCGATTATCGGCGACCCGAAATATGGCCTGCTGGCCAAAACCGACCCGCGCCGCACCGACCCGTTGCAGATGATTCCCGACGGCATCGAGAATAAGCTGCATTTGCTGGCGCGGCGGCTGATTTTGCCGCATCCCAAAGGCGGCATGATTGACGTCACCGCCCCCTTGCCCCCGCACATGAAGCAAAGCTGGGATCTGCTGGGTTTTGACGTGAAAACCTATGACCCGATCATGGATGCTCCGGAGGAATAATGACCAAGATTCAGCGCCCGCCGGCCACCGGCACCCTTCTGCATGAAGATGACAATGTGCGCATTATGGAATGGCGCTTTGCGCCCGGCGCCGCCACCGGCTGGCACCGCCATGCCTTTGATTATGCGGTTGTGCCGCTGATGGACGGCAAGCTGGGGCTCGAATTGCCCGGCGGCGAGTGGAAAGAGGCCGAATGCAAGCGCGGCGTGCCCTATAACCGGCTTGAGGGTGTCGAGCATGACGTTATCAACATCAATGATTTTGAATATGCTTTTGTTGAGGTTGAGCTGAAACAAAAAGCGTGAGGCGTTCAAGGTTCATTCATTATCAATATGCAAACTGTGCAAGGTTATTTTAACCAAGGAGAATTTTCATGATGAAGAAATTGATTGTTGCTGCATCTGTTGCCGCCGTTCTCGCCCTGTCGATGGGTGGCTCGGCTGAGGCCCGCATCCGCCGTCACCATCGCCACATGCATCATCACCACCACCATCATCACTGCATGATGCATCATCATCACTGCATGTGATCGGTTCAGGAACATATTGACACATGCGCCTTATTGCGGGCAATGAGGCGCATGAACCTTATTCTGTTTGATGTGGATGGCACGCTGGTGGACAGCCAGCATATGATTGTGGCCGCGCAAAGCCGCGCCATTGGCCGCCTGAACCTGCCCATGCCCTCGCGCGAAGCCATGCTGTCCATTGTCGGCCTGTCGCTTCATGAGGCTTTTTCTCATTTGTTCGGAGCGGACGCGCCGCTGGAGGCTTTGGCCGATGGCTATAAAGCGGCATGGCGGGAGCTGGTGCAGGAGGGGGAGGCCTCGCCGCTGTACCCCGGCGCGCAGGATCTGCTGACCAGTCTGGCGGCGCGGGAGGATGTTTATCTCGGCATTGCCACCGGCAAATCACGGCGCGGGATTCATGATTTTTTGGAGCGTTATGGCTGGCAGAATCTCTTTGCCACAATTCAGACGGCAGATGACGCGCCTTCAAAGCCCGCACCGGACATGATTGTGCAGGCTATGGCCGAGCTGGATTGTGCGCCGCAAGACTGTATCATGATCGGTGACACAAGTTTTGACATGGATATGGCCAAATATGCGGGCGTGCAGGGCATTGGCGTGACATGGGGGTTTCACCCGCCGCAACGCCTGACCAGCGCCACGGTTCTGGTGGATGATTTTGCCGCGTTACAGCGGGTTCTGGCTGCAAATTTCAAGGTTTTAACACATGCGTGATGATCTGACTTCACTGGTGTTTCCGGTGCATGGCGAACCGATTGACCCTGTCGCCATGGCACGCAAGGATATGCAGAAAAATCTGCCCAAACGTTTTTATAAAGAGGTGCGCAGCGAACTGCGCGACGGGCAGCATGTTTTGCTGCTCGATGGGCGCAGCGCCAAAACACCCGCGCGCAATATATTGGCGGCGGATGCTGCGCATGTGGCGCAGATTCTGGTGGCCGAATGGGACGCGCAAAAGGATGTCATCAACCCGCTGAATATGCCGATGACACGGCTGCTGCATTCGGCGCTGGATGGCGTTGCGCGTGAACAGGCGGCGGTGCGGGCGGAAATGCTGCGTTATGCCGCCTCCGATTTAACCTGCTATCGTGCCACCACACCGCAGGCGCTGGTGGAAGAACAGGCCAGAGCATGGGATGCTGTGCTGAAATTTGTGGCCGACAGATTTGGCGCGCAGTTTCAGCCGGTCTCCGGTGTGATGTTTCAGCCGCAACCGGAGGCCGCGCTGCACGCGGTGGAGGCGGCGCTGGCGGCCTATCAGCGCCCGCTGGATCTGGCGGCGCTGCATGTGCTCACCAGCATCAGCGGCTCGGTTTTGATTGCATTAAGCGTGGCGCATGGCTTTCTGGACGCGGAGTCTGGCTTTGACACTGCCCATGTTGATGAGCAGTATCAGGCGCGGGTCTGGGGCGCGGATGAGGAGGCGCAGGCGCGGCTCGCCCTGCGCCGCACAGATTTTGCCACCGCTGCCTATGCTTTGACCGGCGCAAAGATTGCATGATGCGGTTTCAAAGTGTAATAGCCAGACATATCAAAAACGAGGATGAATCATGTCCGTAGATCTAGCGACCGTGCGGCGTATTGCCAAACTTTCGCGCATTGCTGTGCCGGAATCTGATGTGCCGCATATTCAGGGTGAACTGAATGCCATGCTGGCCTTTGTAGAGGAGCTTTCGGCGGTCAATGTCGAGGGTATTGAACCCATGACCTCGGTGACGCCGATGAAAATGCGCCTGCGTCCTGATGCGGTTACGGATGGCAATATTGCTGACAAAGTCACCAAAAATGCTCCGGCGCGCGAGGACAATTTTTTTGTTGTGCCGAAAGTGGTGGAATAAACCGACTGCGAACAGGCTTATGCGTTCATCAGGGCTTGTTTGGGTGCCAAATGGACAAAACTGTGCCATAATGTTTGCAGGTTTCAAAAGAGTGGCGGGCCATGTCGACGATTGCTTTTGATACGCTTAAATTTTCGCGGGCTTTGCGGGATAAAGCCAAGCTCACAACTGAGCAAGCTGAGGCGTTTGCTGATGCGCTGTCCGAGGCGCTTCATGATGATCTGTCAACAAAAACAGATTTGAAAGAGGCTGAATTGCGGCTCGAGTCAAAGGTCGAGGCCAGCAAAACCGAAATTCTGAAATGGATGTTTGGAACTATCGGTTTTCAAACCTTGATCATTCTGGCCGCTGTTGCAGCTTTGTCGCGTATAACTCACCCTTAATTTAGTCTAACGCATCCTCATTCAACGTGCTGATGCTTATATGTGAGATCAAATGACTGACCTGACCAAATTCACCCTTGCTGGCGCGCGGGACGCACTCAAAGCGGGTAAAATAACCGCTGTTGAGCTGACCAAGGCGCATCTGGCGGCTATGGACAAAGCCCGTGCGCTCAATGCGTTTGTTGCCGAGACACCGGAGCACGCTTTGGCACAGGCCAAGGCCTCGGATGAAAAGATCGCCAAAGGCGAGGGCGGGGCGCTTGAGGGCATTCCGCTCGGCATCAAAGACCTTTATGCCACCAGGGGTGTGCATACGCAGGCCTGCAGCCATATTCTCGACGGGTTCAAACCCGAATATGAATCCACTGTCACGGCCCAACTCTGGCGTGATGGCGCGGTGATGCTGGGCAAGCTCAATATGGATGAGTTTGCCATGGGCTCGTCAAACGAGACCTCTTATTACGGCCCCGTGGCCTCGCCCTGGCTGCCGCCAAACTGGACTTCAGCGCAGGGCAAAGCCGCCTTAAGCGCGGATAAAAAAGGCCTTCTTGTGCCCGGCGGCTCGTCTGGTGGCTCTGCGGCGGCGGTGGCGGCCAATTTGTGCTTAGGGGCGACTGCGTCCGACACCGGTGGTTCCATCCGCCAGCCTGCGGCCTTCACCGGCACAGCGGGCATCAAGCCGACCTATGGCCGTTGCTCGCGCTGGGGCATGGTGGCTTTTGCCTACTCGCTCGATCAGGCCGGGCCGATTGCCAAAAACGTCCGTGATACAGCTATTATGCTGCGTTCTATGGCCGGATTTGACCCGAAGGACACCACTTCGGTGGATATGCCTGTGCCTGATTATGAGGCCGCGGTTGGCAAATCCATCAAGGGCAAAAAGATCGGCATTCCGAAGGAATATCGCATTGCGGGCCTGTCTGGCGAGATTGAACAGCTCTGGCAGGATGGCATTGCCTGGTTAAAGGCAGCGGGCGCCGAGATTGTCGACATCTCGCTGCCCAATACCAGCACGGCCTTGCCCGCCTATTATATTGTGGCACCGGCGGAAGCCTCCAGCAATCTGGCGCGTTATGACGGCGTGCGTTATGGCCTGCGCGTGCCCGGCAAAGACATTGCCTCAATGTATGAAAATACCCGTGCGGCGGGCTTTGGCGCGGAGGTCAAGCGCCGCATTATGATCGGCACCTATGTGTTGTCGGCCGGTTATTATGACGCATACTATCTGCGGGCGCAGAAAATCCGCACGCTGATCAAGCGGGATTTCGAGGCCGCCTATGCTGCGGGTGTGGACGCCATTCTCACCCCCGCAACGCCCTCTGCCGCTTTTGGCATTGGTGAGAAGGGCTCGGCAGATCCGGTGGAAATGTATCTGAACGATGTGTTCACAGTCACAGTGAACATGGCCGGTCTGCCGGGTCTGGCTGTGCCGGGCGGCCTGTCGGCTTCGGGTCTGCCGCTGGGGTTGCAACTCATCGGGCGGCCCTTTGACGAGGAAACGCTGTTCTCCATTGGCGAGGTGATTGAACAATCGGCACCCAAGCTCAAAATGCCGGAGGCATGGTGGGCATAGAGGCCGCGCACAGGCAGCCAGCTCGGCTGCTGATGGGGTGCCTGAACCTGTTTCGCTGGGCGCTCTGGGCTGTAGCTTTTGTTTTGACGGTGCTGCTGATTGTGCAAAAGCTGCATGAGGACCCGGCACTCAGGCCCGTGGCTCAGGTGCTTGCGATTGCGGCCTTCATGCTGGTGGGCAAACTGATCGGCATGATGGCGCAGCGCTTACAGCGACAGTTGGATGATATTGACGCGATGAACCACAACCTTACAAATGAGATCGAAGAATGACCCAGCATGTAGATTCAAAAAAGCTGATCCGTGGTGCCACCGGCGATTGGGAAATTGTCATCGGGCTGGAGGTTCATGCGCAGGTTGTGTCGAAATCCAAGCTGTTTTCAGGCGCTTCCACTGCTTTCGGCGCATCTGAAAACTCCAATGTTCGCTGGTGGACGCCGCCATGCCCGGCATGTTGCCGGTGATTAATGCCGAATG
>DAIMHB010000041.1:0-10012 GCA_036723545.1 Beijerinckiaceae bacterium | reverse complement strand
GAGCTTGCGTGGCGCTGGTCTGCATTGAGGTTTGAAAGGTGGAATTGTTGCTGGCGCTCTGGCGCTGGGCCTCCAGCCAGCCCACCGAGTCTGTGGCATAATTCTGCACGGTGGCGGATGTGCTCAGGCCCGAGGATGAACTGAAACTCTGGGCTGTGTTGAGCGCCGTCACCATGCTCTGCAAATGGGCACTGTAGGAGGCCGCGCCTGTCGAATTGCCATTATAAGCGGCGCCCGCCATGCCACCATCGCGCAGAGTGGTCAGAGAACCACCCTGTGTCGGGTCAACCGCCGGATTGATTTTGATCGAGGCGGCAAGGCCGGTGCTTGTGCTGGGCATATTGGGCCCGCCGGACCATGTCAGTAAGCCCGTCTGCCTGGGCAGACCACCGCCACTGGGATCGGTTTCGGAAAAAGCGGAGATCAGACCGGAGGCAATACCATCGAGCTGGCTTTGATAGGTGGGGGCCAGCGTATCACGCAACTGGGCAAGGCCGGCAATCGAGCCCGATTTCAGCGGCATGGTTGAGCCCGAGCCGGTCACAGGCACACCATCAACCACAACCGCCGCGCCTGTCACACCGGCTGAAAGCGGCGTCGTGGTTGAAAATGTCACCGTGCGCGGTGTTGTCTCAAACAGGGTTACCCCACTGTCGGTATAAATAACCGTGCCGCCATTGGATTGCTGCAGGGTTGAAATGCCCATATATTGGGACAAGTTTTGCAAAATACTGTCGCGCGTATCCATAGCGTCATTAATGGCGCCGCTGGTGGCGCCGCCGCTGATAATGGTATTATTGGCCTGCTGAAACTTGACCAGATCGGCATTGATATTGCTGACGGCGGTCGCCATATCCGTATCGGCCTGCTGGCGCACGGTTTGCACCAAGATCGAGGCAGAATTGAGCGCCGTGGCGGTGGTCTGCGCATCCGTCACCACCCCTTGCGCCTGATTCATATCATCGGGCGAGGACACATAGCTTTGCAGATCGCTGATCAGAGTGCCCACAAGTGCCGCCGGTGACTGGGCACTGGCTGTATCGCCCACCGTATTCTGCAATGTGTTCAGGCCGCTGCTGATGGCGCTGGCCGCACTGGACGCTGATGTTGTCGAAAGCATGGTGTCATAAAGAGTCTGGTCCGTTGCCCGCGTCACAGAGGAAACCGTGGCCAGCCCGGCAGAATCTGTCGTGACATTGGCTGTGCGGCGCGCGTAATTTGGCGAGTTGACGCCAGCTATATTGCCGGAGACGACATTGGACTGCGCCGAGACAACGGCCATTGACGATTGTGCGGCCTGGAAAGCTGTCGTTAAACTCATGTCCTGTGTCCTGCTATGCCCGGTCTGCGCTGTTTATGCAGGGGCCTTATTCCAAAAATCAGTTTTACTGCTGCTTGAGGGTCATCAGAATGTCGAGCATGTCCGTGCCGGTTTGAAACACTTTGGCATTGGACTGATAGGCATGTTGCGCCACGATCATATTGGTCAGTTCGCTGGCCAGATCGACCGTAGATGACTCCAGTGTCGCGGAGTCGATAGAGCCAAATCCCGCGGATCCTGCGGTGCCGACCAGCACCGTACCTGAAGCCAGATTGGGCGCGAACACATTGCCCGATTCGGGTGTCATCAGGTCAGGGCTGGATACAGTCGCCAGAGGAATCTTATAGCTGGGTACCGTCGTGCCATTGGAATAAACGCTCGACAAAGTGCCGTCTGAAGATATGGACACATGGTCGAATGTGCTCGGGGCATTGCCATTGGTCACGGCTGTGATCGGCGTATAGGCTGCGGCCAGCTGTGTCATGCTGGAAATATTCATGGTCATGGTCTGGCCATTGGGAATGGCCACAGAAATGGAGGACGGGCTGGTCAAAGCGCCGGTGGTACTGTTGAAATTCAGCGTTGTGGAATTGAGCGCGGCCGCACTATAGGGAAAGCCGCCACCTGAGGCCGCATCCGCCTGATTATAGACATCAATTTCCCAGGTATTGGCAGCGGTTTTGGTGGTGTAGACATCGAGCGTGACTGGTGCGCCCAGATTGTCATAGGCCACAATCGAGGATTTATCGGTATAGCTGGTGGCGCTGGCCGCGGATGTTGTGGTCGAGGATGAGGGCAGCGATGCTGTTGCCACAATCGATGCCGCAGAGGGCAGATTGGCCGAGAGCGTGGCCGTGGTTGTTGCTGTGGCGGTTAAGGGCCCCTGCCCGATATTGATCGGGATCAGCCCTGACAGGCTGTTGGCCACGCTGGTGCCTGTGCCAGAGGTGAGGGAATAGCCCATCAATGTATAACCGGCTGTATTGACAAGATCGCCTGTGGCATTTTGCACAAAAGACCCTGACCGTGTCAGAACATTGGCGCCGTTGCTGCCCTGAACAATAAAAAAGCCACTGCCATTCACCGCAATGTCCGTGGCCGAGCTTGTGCTTTGCAACGTGCCCTGACCTGTGATCATGTTTTGTATTTTGATCGTGGCGCCGCCCCCCACCACCCCGCCGGGGTCTGCCCCGCCCAGCAATGTCTCAAACTGTGTCGAGGCCTCCTTATAGCCAACCGTATCCGAATTGGAGATATTGGTGCCAACATTGGTGAGCTTCTGGCTTTGCGCAGTCATACCCGATACCGCCGAATCCAGCACCCCTAACAAGCTCATTGATACATCTCCATAAATTTCGATCCCCCTCATTTAACAGGCAATAGCTTGCGCGAGACTGGTGAGGAGAGGCCGCGCATCACGCCAGCCCCGCGAAAGGCATAAGGCTTAATCAGCAAGAAACGCTGAAGGGGAGACATTATGCCGGGTACGATGCTGGATGAGAAATGGCTGGCCTCAGCTGATTTCGGCCCCGCTGTGCTGCGGCTGCGGCTGCTGGAAGTGCAGCTTATTCTCGACCGGGCCAACCTGTCTCAGGATATACGCGAGCGGGCCCGTCAGGTTGCGCAGGACCTGCGTCAGGCCATTGCCAATCGTCACTGCACCTCCCGCGCGGATGTGAGCGCCAAGCTCAGCCTGCTTCTGGACACAACCGCTGCGACCACAGCCCAATCCATAGATAAACCCGACCCGGCCACGCCCGGTCAGCACGCTCCGGCCCCAAACAGGCCCTGTGCGAATCACCCGAAAGCGGCCTGATATTGCCCGTATTGGCCTAAGGAGCGCCGCAATAGGTCGGCTCAGGGTTAAAATTTGCCTAAAATTTCATAAATCCGGCCCGAGAATAAAAAAAATCGCGGATGAATTTTTCTTACATTTCTTGCTCTGACGCTACGCCACCCCGCCTTCCACGCGCCATATGCACAAGGTGTCACTTAGCCAAAACAGTGTCAATTTGAGCGAAACTGCGCCATTCATGCTGAAAAATCTATTAACGCGCCAGATATTTCCAAATGTTATTTATGTATAAAATGACAATTTTTTCTAATTTAAAGTATTATTTTTTAAAAAATTCTTAAAATTTTGAAGTATATGAAAGTATTATTGAATAGTTATATCAAAATAATCATTAGAAAACACAATATATTGTAAACTAAAATTGACGATTCATCGAATATGAATAAAAACTACATCAGTTCACACTTTTGATTCGAGGAATGCAATGCTGGTCATTATCGATCACCGCGAAATGGTCACTGCGGGTTATGCCTCTGGCTTTAACAGCGAGGGTGTCGCCGCGACCGGTTTTTGTCCGGACGAATTCCGCGATTGGGTTCGTTCTGTCGCGCTCAAGGATCTGAATGCAATCGAGGGATTTCTGCTGGGCGACTGCCGCGAGCGCGAGACCATTCCGCGCATCATCCGGGAGCGTTCGGACGCGCCGGTAATTGCGATGAGCGAAAGCCAGTCGCTGGAGCAGACCCTGCAATTATTTGCTGCCGGTGTGGATGATGTTGTGCGCAAACCGGTACATTGCCGAGAAATCATGGCGCGTGTCGGCGCCATCCGCCGCCGCGCCGAAACCACCCGCGATTATGCCAGCTATGGCAAAATGGATGTCTATTTTGATGGGCGAGACCCATGTATTGACGGACAGGTGCTGACCCTGCCACGGCGGGAGCGGCGAATTCTCGAATATCTGGTGGCCAATCGTGGGCGGCGCGTCGATAAATCCCAGATTTTCAATGCGGTTTATGGAATTTTTGACGAAAATGTCGATGAAAACGTCATTGAGAGCCATGTCAGCAAATTACGCAAGAAATTGCGCGCCCATCTGGGCTGCGACCCGATCGACTCCAAGCGCTATCTTGGCTACCAGTTTGACTGAGCCGCAGAACATACTGCCCCTCTTTTCAGCGTGAAGAGGGGCAGATGTTATATCGGCAGACGGCGGGCGGCGGCATAATCCTTGAATTTATCGCGCAGGGACATGGCCCCTTCATGCGAGGCCAGCCAGCCCTCAACATGCTGTGCCAGATCTGCCACATCCAGCGCCAGAACCAGCGCCTTGAGCGGCCCGATGGATGAGGCGCTCATGGAAAGCGAGCGAAAGCCCAGGCCGATCAGCGCCAGAGCCTCCAGCGGCCTGCCGCCCATTTCACCGCACAGGGTCAAGGCTGTGCCATAGTGCCGCGCCGCACGCGAAATTTTATGCAACACCCGCAAAAAAGGCGGTGCCAGCGGATCAAAGCGATTGGCCACCCGTTTGTTGTCACGGTCAACAGCCATCACATATTGAAACAGATCATTGGAGCCGACGGACACAAAATCCACCCGCGGCATCAGTTCGTCAAGCTGCCAGAGCAGGCTTGGCACTTCCAGCATCACACCGAGCTTAAGCACGCTGGGCAAATCATAGCCATGGCGGGAGAGATGCGCCATCTCGCGCTGCACCAGCGCCTTGGCCGCATCAAATTCCTGCACCATGGTCACCATCGGAAACATGATGCGCAATTCGCGCCCCGCGCCCGCCCGCAACAGGGCCCGCAGCTGGGCCCGCAACAACGCCGGACGATCCAGCCCGATGCGCAACGCACGCCAGCCCAATGCCGGATTTTCCTCCTCCACACGGGTCATATAAGGCAAAATCTTGTCGCCGCCGATGTCCAGCGTGCGGAATGTCACCGGACGGTCGGGAATGGCATCCATAATGGTTTTATAGAGTGCATATTGCTGTGCAGGGCGCGGAAACTGCGCCGCCACCATGAATTGCAGCTCGGTGCGGAACAGGCCGATCGACACCGCGCCCGATTCAGCCACATGCTGCGCATCCACCAGCAGACCGGCATTCATATGCAGATCAATGGCTATGCCGTCTTTTGAGACGGCTGGCACATCACGCAACCCGCGATATTGCTCCTGCCGGCGGGCGCGCAGGCGGGCCTTCTCGCCATAGGCCGCCTCAACATCCGGCTGGGGCCGCAGCTGCACATCGCCGGTGCCGCCATCAATGATAATGGCATCGCCGGTTTCCACCAGTGTGGTGATATTGGCCACCTCCCCCACCATCGGAATGCCGAGGGAACGGGCGACAATGGCCACATGCGAGGAGGCACCACCATCCTCCAGAATAAGGCCGCGCAGCAGGCTGCGGTCATAATCCAGCAAGGCGGCAGGGCCCATGCTGCGCGCCACCAATATGGCATTTTCCGGAATGGAAGAGCGGTCAACAACCAGACTCTGGCCGGTCAACTGATGCAGCAAACGCTCGGCCAGATCGTCGAGATCATGCAGGCGCTCGCGCAGATAGGGATCGGTCTGGCGCTGCATTTTGGCACGCGCGTCATTTTGCACGCGCTCAACCGCCGCCTCGGCGGTGAGGCCGGTCATTACCGCCTCCTGCAGACGCCGGATCCAGCCGCGGTCATGCGCAAACATGCGGAAAGTTTCCAGCACCTCGCGATGTTCGCCCGGGCCGCTCTGGTTGCCCCGCTCGATCAGCACATCAATAGAGGCGCGCATTTCCTCAATGGCTGCATCAAGACGCGCCGTCTCGCGGGAAATGTCTTCCGCAATCAGCTGGGTCACAATCACGCGCGGCTGGTGCAGCACCACATGGCCAAGGCCGACCCCGTCAACAATGGGGATGCCCTTCAGGCTCATGGTGCCGGTGAGCACAATATCCGCGCCCGGCTGGGCCAGCGCCTGCAATTCGCCCGAGGCAATCATTTCCGCCAGCAGCATGGCGGTGGTTTGCATCACCTCGACCTCTTCCTCGGAATAGGAACGGCGGGCGCGGTTCTGCACCACCAGCACGCCCAATGTATTGCCGCCACGCAAAATCGGCACACCGAGAAAGGACTGATAGATTTCTTCGCCGGTTTCCGGCTTGAAGGAGAAGGCCGGATTGCTCTGCGCGTCAGAGAGCGCCAGCGGCTCGGCGGTGGCGGCGATCAGACCGACCAGACCCTCACCCGCCCGCATGGTGGTGAGATGCACGGCCTCACGCTTCAGACCCTCGGTTGCATAAAGTTCGAGCCGGCCATCGGCGCGCTGCACATAGACCGAGCACACTTCGGCCACCATATTGGAGGCAATATTGATGACGATCTTGTCCAGACGTGCCTGTGCATTGATCGGCTCCGCCATAATCTCGCGGAGTCGACGCAATAACAGACGGGGCCCGCCCAGAACCGCACGCACCAAATCCATCCCTCCAAAGCGCAAAACGCCTGCTGCTTTATTATCAGAGCTTCCCGCCATCAGCTATAGGCTGTTTAAGCCAAAATCCCCCGCTTATCCAGCTTAGAAACGCCCTATAGCCAATGCAAAGTCCGGGCCGCAACATATATTCAGCACCACCCAAAGCGATTGCGGCCAAATTGTTCAATTCTGCGGCAAATTGTATAAAATCATCTATCAGAACCAGATAAAATAATGTTTAAAGCACAGATGTCATCTTGCCCAAGACCCGCAGACACAGCACCCACCCTTGATAAAACCGGACCCGACCATGCCCACAGACACGGCCCATGTGCATGAACCGCGCGCCTTGCCACGCCTGACCCCGCTGCGGCGGCGCGTCCTCGATATTGTCGGGGCCGCCGGACATCCGGTCACAGCTTATGAAATTCTGGATCTGCTGCGCCCGCACGACGCCTCGGCCACGCCCGCCGGCGTATATCGCAGTCTGGACTTTCTCACCCGCAACGGGCTGACCCACCGGCTGGAAACGACAAAAGCCTTTGTGGCCTGTGCCATGCCCCATCACGCGCATGACAATCAGCCCATGGGCAGCCAGTTTCTGGTGTGCCGCACCTGCGGGCTGGCCATTGAGGCCCAGGACTCCAGCCTTGCCGCCGCCGTGGCCGCATTGGCACAGAGCCACGGCTTTGACATGCGCCAGGGCACAGTTGAAATGTCCGGCCTGTGCGCGGAGTGCCAAAAAAAATGATATAAAGTATCAAATAATATGTTGTATCATTTTTCTTCCCCTGTTATGGTCTTGATCATCGCAACAGGAGGCTATGAATATGAAACGACTGATGCTGGCTTTGGCTTTGACATCCTTGACGCAAGCCCTGCCGCTCTCGGCCGCTCAGGCGGCGCCGTTGAAAATTCTGGCCGCTGAAAATGTCTATGCCGACATAGCTGCTCAAATTGGTGGAAATTATGTCCATACAACCGCTATTCTGTCCAATCCGGATCAGGACCCGCATCTGTTCGAGGCCAGCCCTTCGGTGGCACGCGATGTGAAAAGCGCCGATCTCGTCATTCTCAATGGCGCAGGCTATGATGACTGGATGGCGAAACTGCTGGAGGCCAGCCCAAATACAACACGCAAAACACTGGAAATGGCCGAAATCACCCATGTCCAATCCGGAGAAAACCCGCATATATGGTATGATATTGGCCGTGTTCAAACCTTCGCCCATGCGCTGACCGAAACCTTATCGACACTCGATCCGGCGCATAAGCAGGACTTTGACCACAATTTAGCGAATTTTACAGCCTCATTGGATAAGATCGATCAGCAAATGCAAAGCTTTAAGACCCGTCATGGCCAGATGACCGTCACCGCAAGCGAGCCGGTGTTTGGCTATATGGCGCAAAATCTGGGGCTGGAGATGAAAGGCCTGAGCTTCCAGATGGCCATTATGAACAATACCGAACCGTCGGTGTCGGATGTGGCCGCCTTTGAGAAAAGTCTTAAAAATCATGAGGCCAGCGCCATGCTCTATAATGCGCAGGCCAGTTCGCCCAGTGTTGAGCGGCTGAAAAAAATAGCCATCGCCGCCGGAATTCCCATAGTGCCGGTCACCGAAACGGAACCCGCGCATCTCTCCTATCAGAGCTGGATGAGCGGGCAGATCCGTGCATTGGATAAAGCCCTTGGCGGTCAGCCTGAATGACACTTGCGCTGGACATTGAAAATTTAACCCTCCGGCGAGGCGGGAACCTGATCCTTGATTCCATCTCGCTGGAGATCGAGAATGGTGATTTTGTCGGCGTGCTTGGCACCAATGGCGCCGGCAAAACCACATTGTTCAAGGCCATTCTTGGCCTTGTGAGGCCGGAATCGGGACAGATCAAACTGTTTGGCGAAGATATCCGGCGCGGCAATGCCCATATTGGCTATCTGCCGCAGGCACGCAATCTGGCCTCGCATATTCGCCTCTCCTGCCATGATTATCTTCACTCGGCCTGGAATGGGCAGACCTGGGGCTTTCACCTTAATAGCCGCACCGCCGCTGACCGCGCCATTGCCCATGCCCTGCATCTGACAGGCTCCTCGGCTTTGGCCAAGCGGCCGATCAATGAACTGTCAGGCGGCGAGCGCCAGCGCATATTGATTGCCCAAAGCCTGATGGGCGCGCCCAAACTGCTGATTCTCGACGAGCCGCTCATCAGCCTTGACCCCGCCCGCCAGCATGATGTGATCCGGCTGGTGCGCCAGATCCAGCAGGAGCTGAAGCTGACGGTTCTGTTCAGCGCGCATGAGCTCAATCCCCTTCTGGGCGTGCTCGACCGCGTGCTTTATCTGGGGCATGGCAAAGCGGCTCTGGGCACAGTGGACGAGGTGGTGACCGGGCCGGTGCTGTCAAAACTCTACAATACGGATATTGACGTGATCCGCGTCAACAACCGCATTTTCGTCATGTCTGGCAACAGCGACCTCGAACAGGATGCCCATCTGCATGAGCATGAAGGCGAGCATCACGGCCATTCCCACGGGCATTCACATGGATGATTACGATTTTCTGTTCACAGCGCTGACCGGTGCCGGTCTGGTGGCTGTTGTGGCCGCCTGCATCGGCTATTTTCTGGTACTGCGCAGCCAGAGTTTTGCCGGCCACGCCCTTTCGCATGTCGGCTTTGCCGGGGCCACTGGCGCGGTGCTTGTGGGCCTGTCGCCCTTCTGGGGGCTGATTCTGTTCACAGGCTTTGCGGGCCTTGCCATGGGCGCCTTAAGCGAAAAACTGGCCGGACGCGACATTGCCATCGGCATGATTCTGTCGCTGGCGCTGGGTCTTGGTCTGTTGTTTCTGCATTTTTATACGGCCTATGCCGCGCAGGTTTCGGCGCTGCTGTTCGGCAATGTGCTGGGCATTGACCCCGCCATGCTCTGGCCACTGATCCTCATCACGATTCTGGTGCTGACCGCACTGGGCTTTATGGCGCGGCCTCTGATTTTTGCCTCATTGCAACCCGAACTGGCCGAAGCGCGCGGCGTGCCGATCAAAACAGTGTCCATGCTGTTTCTTGGCCTTTCGGGTCTGGCCATTGCGCTGAGCACACAGATTGTCGGCATGTTGCTGGTGTTCACATTGCTCATCGGACCGGCGGCCAGCGCCCAGCGCCTGACCTGCCACATCCGCTCCGGCCTGTGGCTGAGTGTGATCTTCGCCCTTCTGATTGCCTGGGGTGGCATCGGTCTGGCCATTATAACAGACTGGCCAGTGTCCTTCTGCATCACCGCGCTCAGCGGTGCGGTCTATGGGCTGAGTTTGCTCAAAACCTAGAGTCTGTTGCTTTTAGATGGAACCGTCTCCCTCTCCCCGCCGCGCGGGGAGAGGGTTGGGGTGAGGGGCATTTTTATGATTCCAAGCCCCTCATCCTGTCCTTCTCCCCGT
>DAIMHB010000040.1:0-10040 GCA_036723545.1 Beijerinckiaceae bacterium | reverse complement strand
GCATGGGATATGATGCCTTTGAATTTGAATTCAGCCTCAATTCTGTTGATCCGCAGGTGATTAAACTGGCGGGTGTCAAAAGCGGGAACACTGTGCCCCTCACCATTCGCGGTTATCTGATCGGCGACCAGTCTGCGACACATACGGCAGTATTTACCTGCTCCGGCGAGATCATCGAGGAGGATTTTGGCGCGTGGGAGGCCGGTAAAAAGGCCAACTTGAAGGTGAAGTGCGCACTGATCGCACTCAAACTGACGATCGACGATGCCGAGATTTACGACATTGATATTGCCAATGGCATCGACAGCTGGGGTGGAACCGATGCCGGCGCGGCTATGCTGCAGGCGCTTGGGTACTAAAACGGGTTTAAAAAGCAGCTTTAAAGGAGAGTAAAATGGACATAAAATATCCTGACTGGGGCAAACAGAATTTTATCCTCAGCCGCAGTTTCGAATTGGCCGGCGCCACCTATGCCTCGATTGATTTTCGTGTGCCAAATGGCAACGATATCATGAAATTTTCGGCCAATACCAAGCCATTTGTAGAGCGGCTGCTCGGGTTTGCCGTTGATCTGTCATCGCTCGATGAAAATGTGTTTCGCGCCATGCACTCAACGGATTATGCGGGGGTTGTTGAACTCCTGTCGGGTTTTATTTCGCCGCCCCCCAAGACCTCGACGGATGTATCTCAGATATTTCCGCCGTCTTCCACTGGGCCCTAAAAGACATTTTGGAACTACCTTTGCCGCGATTGCTCGCCTTTCACAGGCGGGCAATTGAGCGCGCACCGCCTTGGTTGAGGACACTATGAGCAGTTTTAATCTCGAAGTTGTCCTTGAATTTATCGATAGATTGACAGGCCCTGCAAAGGCGGCCGCCGAGCAGCTCCAGAATTTTGCCGCGACCACAGAAAAAGCAGAAGCCCGTATAAATGCATTGGGCACTGCGTCAGAGACCAGCGCAAAGCTGACTGGCGAAGCATTTATTACTGTGCAGCGCGACATTTTAAATGTTGCAACGGCAACAGAAACGGCATCCAGCAGGGCTTTGGCCGCCATTGAAAAAATGGAAAATGCGGTTGCTCCCGTTGAAAAATTAGATCGGGCACTGAAAAGCACCAGCCAATCGGCCGCAGCGCTGGCGCGCGAACTTGCCGCCCTCGAACGCTCACCAGATGCCGGCACGGCCGCCCACGCGGAGGCTTTGGCTGCGACACAGGCGCGCTTGAACCAACAGGCTGATCTCGAAAAGCGCGCCCGCGAATTGCACCAAAATGCAAAGAATGAGGCCAATCCGCCACCGCCCGCACCCGGAATGCTGTCCACAATGGCAGGTTTTGCAGCAGGTGCGGAAGGTGTTGCACTGGGCAAAGATGTTTATAAACAGGGTACAGAGGCCGAGCATTCGGCCATCTCAATGGAAACGGCCGGTATGGAGCCTGCCGAAATCAAGCGCGCACATGAGGCAGCCGCGCGGCTGAGTGGCGAACACCGACTGTTTACCGAAACCGAAATCGAAAACCTGATCCGTGAAGGCCGATCTATTCTGGGCTCGACCGACGCTGCCATCGCGTCGCTGCCTGATATTCTCGATCTGATGACCATTGCGGAGGCTAAATCGCCTGGTCATGGCAAAGAGGGTGTTTCTCAACTGCTCAAGGGTATGGAAACGGACGGCGCGACAACCAGTCCTGAAAAATTCCACCAACTGGCCAATTCATTGGCAAAAGTCAGCAATGCTTTTGGTGATACTATTCGTTATGAGGATTGGGCACAGTTTTTCAAATATGCGGGCACTGCGGCCCAGCATATGAGCCCTGAATTTATCGAACGACGCTTGCCACACCTTATTCAAGAGCTCGGCGGCGCATCGACCGGCACAATGTTCCAGACGATGGAACGGGCCATGATTGGCGGCCGGATGGATAAACAGGCTATCGATAAATTTCTGGAATATGGACTGCTTGATCCTTCAAAAGTGCATCAGGAAGGCGGTCATTACAAACTGGATGCAGGCGCTTTGCTGCATGGTGAGGATTATATGCGCGACATGTCTGTCGCGGTGGAAAAATATATCAAACCCGCGTTTGAAGCTAAACACCTCTCGGAGGTGGAACAGCTGCACGAGCTGGAGACGATGTTTTCAAACCGGATGAGTGCGCGCGGTATCGGCATTCTGGAGGGTCAGTCAGAGGTTGTTAAAAAAACCGATGCCATTATTGGCACGGCACAAGGGCTTGAAGGCGCAAAGACCTGGACAGATAAAGACCCAACCATGGCCTTTGGTCAACTCACATCGCAGTTTCAAAATTTGCTGAAAGATGGTGTGCAGCCTCTTATTCCGGCTGTAACGGGGCTATTTAATGCTATGGCTGCCGGACTGTCCAAAATCAACGATATACAGCGGGGCACATTCTTGCCGACGGCTGAAACGGCAGGTATCGTCGGTGGCCTTGGTTATGTCGGTTATAAGGCTTTGGAAGGTGGCGTTAAACAAGGTGTAAAGGGTATTTTACCAGCCGCAGAACAAGGGGCAAAAAATCTGATTAAGGGCGCCGAAATTGCAGAATTGCCTGCTATGGGCACTCTCATGGTTGCGGATGCCGGTACCAATTTGTTAAAAGCGGCCTATGAGGCACAAAAACCTGGTGGTGGTGGCCTTTTTGCTCCTGCAACAGCAGGCACTCTGGATGATGACAAAGAACGCCTGAAAGAATTGCGCCTCCGGAAACAGCAGCTACAATCAGAAATTGATGGGATCAAGTCCCGAACTGCCCCCGGCATGGATGGCGGCATTGTGCTGCGGCAAAAACAAGGCGAGGTAGCTGATCTCGACAATGCTATTCAGTTGCTGACCACCAGTATTGATAAGGTCAATAAGCCTGCTCAGCCACCACACCCCGTTACACCAACCCCGAATATTACCAATCATGTGACGGTCAATGTTGCACCTACCAATGCCTCGCCTCAAGCTATTGGCGACGCGGCCGCAAATGCCGTTGGCAATGCAACACTGGGGGCTATCAAACAGAGTGGCGGCACATTGCATGACGGATATGGACCGCATTGATGTCTGTGCTGATGGGCTGGGGGCCATACCTCTTCGAGACATTGCAGACATCCTATGAGCAACTGACCCACAGCACAGGCGGCCGCTGGAAAGATCACGAGATATTCGGACGCGCTCCTGCAAGCCAGTTTTTGGGGCCGGATAAAGAGCCCATCACCCTAAAAGGCACGGTTTATTTCGAATATGTGGGCGACGCTGCGGCTCAGCAGCTGCGCGAAATGCAGTCAGCAGCCAAAAATGGCGAAGTTTATACGCTCGTATCGGGCTTTGGAGATTGTTTTGGCGAGTTTCGCCTCGCCAAAATGACCCGCGACGAGAGCTATATTGGTGTCGCTGGTGTTGCCAAAAAAATAGCATTTGTCGCCGATTTTGTAAGTTATACCGGCCCGAACGGGCCAATCACCAACCTTTGGCCGTGAGACTGATATGAGCAAGACGATCATTGCCCGTCCGGACGAACCGCTTGATGTATTGGTGAGGCGCGCGCTCGGCACCGAGCGGCAAGGCAATGTCGAGGCCGTTTTGGCTGCAAATTCGGGCCTTTCGGCTCAATCCCTGTTTTTGCCAGCCGGATTGAGCGTGACAATCCCCGATGTCACACCCCAATCCACTCAGCCTAAAACGACACTTTGGTGAGCATATGCAGCCCAAAACACCCCAAGTGCAAATTCTGGCTGGCACTGTTGATATTGGCTCAAAGCTGGCTGGCCGCGAATTGACGGGCACAATTACCGACAATGGCGGAGAAAAAGCCGATGAGCTCCATTTTTCGGTCTCGAATTTTGATGGCGGCCTCGCCAAGCCCACGCGCGGCACAGAGCTGAGTGTTTCACTGGGCTATGTTGAGACCGGTCTGATTTTTATGGGCAAATTTACGGTTGAAAGCGTCGAAAAGTCCGGCCCTGTGGCGACATTTTCAATTACAGCTCATGCGGCCGATTTTAAAAAGGCGTTGAAGGCGCGTAAAACCCGCTCTTTTAGCAATACAACATTCGGCCAGATTATCTCGACACTGGCTGACGAGGCCGGGCTGACTGCGCTGTGTGATCCGACTTTAGCGGCATTGCCGGTCATACATGAGGCACAAACCGCTGAAAGCGGACTGCATTTTCTGATGCGGTTAGGTCGGCATTTTGATGCGATTTGCAAACCGGCCAATGGCAATCTGATTGCGGTGCCGCGCGGCGTGGGCACAAATGGCAGTGGTGCGGCGATCAGCGCTGTTACCGTCACGCCCAATGATTTGACCGAATTTTGCTTTACAGACCGCGATCGGCCAGCTCATGGCACGGTCACAGCGCATTATTATGATCCTGATCAGGCCACTCATGTGCCCGTGACAGCGGGCGCAGGCGCTGATCCGGCCTATTTGCATCATGATGTCTGGCCGGACAAAGCCAGCGCCCAACATGCGGCCGACAATCACAGCAATGGTTTTGCCCGCAAAGGCAAAAGTTTCACCGGCACGATGTTCGGCAATCCGGCACTCAAAGCTGGTGGCGTGCTGACCACATCCGGTTTTGGCGATGATGACGACGCAGACTGGATATTTTTCAAGGCGGAGCATTCGTTTGGCGCACATGGCATGACCACAAAAATCGAGGGCCATCCGAAAACGGTCAAAAGCGTGGGATCGTCTGCCACATCATCCACAAGAGGTTTAGAGACCGGTTCAGGGACACTTGGATCAAATATAGGTTAAAACTCTTCTTCAAGCCACCTTTAAAGCCCGTTGACAACAAGATCAAATGACATCAATAATCAGATATTCACAAATTGTTTGAAACCCATTTGTGAATATCGCAACCACCAACGGTGAGCCCCGAAATGGCGCGCTTCATATTACATCCGGGAGCTTCACGCGTATGTCCAATGGGCTTGCGCCCTAAAGGCGTGAAGACATCGTTTGGTGGCGATGGTTTCAACTCCCGGAGCTGCGTGCTCCCCACCAATGGTGCTCACTATGAACAAACTTCATCACTTTTCCCCAAACGAAACCATAGCAACTGAACCCAGCGCGCCTGGCTTTCGTGAAGAGCGACTTTTAAACGGTGTTGGTGCACTTGCTGCCCTAACTGAAATTCTGGACGAAATACCCGCTACATCTGGCTGCTTGAATAATGTTCATCCTGGCCATTTAAGCTCGTTGCTGTCCTGCATTTTGCGGGAAATTAATCGGCCGGATGCTCACACTCCACGTGATCGAGGTTTCTAGCAGGGGCGGACATTATGGCAAAGGCAGTCAAAATACCGCAGCAGACCAACCGCGATGCGCGGTTGGCTATTCTCGAACTTTGCGAGACTTATAGAAAAGAGAACCATTTTAATCAGTCGATTGGCGATAAAGCCTTTGTCATCTTTTATAATTTGAGTGAGATAAAAGCACCAAAATGGGTGAAAGACATTGTTTCTAACATCAGCATCAGAACGCTGATGCGGTGGCGTGATAATGTGAAAAAAGGAACGCCTGATAAACTTGGTTTTGATCCCGGAGCAAATCGTCGCGGTAAAGGTCAATTTAATCAGCTTGACTTTAAGCTTCATGGCGCTTTGACGAACTTTATTATTGATATGATGGCTGAGCGGCGCTATTTGCGCGCTGAGATGATGAGAATATTGCTGACTGAAAAGTTCCCCGAAATGCGTGATATTCCGGTGCGTACTTTCCAAAATGCATTCAAAAAAATCATCACCGAATGTGAGGCCGAGATTATAAAACGGCGGGTGCCATCCAAATTGAACTATAATGATGATTATGATGATGAAGGATAGTCGACTTTATTGAACCCATTTTAACGGCCTTTACAGGCCGTTTTTTTATGAGCTAAATCCAAACAAAACTTATGTCATATGATTTGACGCACTTTGACAAATGATCCGGCGCGCTACAGCACAAATAAAATTGTCATCTGTTTATTTGGGCAGGAATTGAAAAAAGAACAAAAAAAGAACTTGTAATCTGGAACAAAACAGATACGTTATGCGGGTGCAAGGCACTTGCACGGGGCTTGTTCACATAAATATTCTGGCCTCGGGCAATTGCCTTGCACGAAGATGCGTGCGCGCGCACGAAGCCGTTGCGTCTTTCAATACACTCGTGCCACAAGGGAGTATATTATGACTCAAGCGAATCTTCGCCTCGTTGAAGGATCATCCGTGGATAAGACAAAAGCTCTCGATGCCGCATTGGCACAAATTGAACGGGCCTTTGGCAAAGGCTCCATCATGCGGCTGGGCAAAAACCAGAAGGCCGTTGAAATCGAAACCATATCAACCGGTTCGATCGGTCTTGATATTGCGCTGGGCGTGGGGGGTTTGCCGCGCGGCCGTGTCATCGAAATTTACGGGCCGGAATCTTCGGGCAAAACAACACTCACCCTGCATGTGATTGCCGAAGCCCAGAAAAATGGCGGTGTATGCGCTTTTGTTGATGCCGAACACGCACTTGATCCGGTCTATGCCCGCAAGCTGGGGGTTAATCTTGAGGATCTGCTGATTTCGCAGCCGGACACGGGCGAGCAGGCGCTTGAGATCACCGATACGCTGGTGCGCTCCGGCGCGGTGGATGTTCTCGTGGTGGATTCGGTGGCGGCCCTGACCCCGCGCGCCGAAATCGAAGGTGAAATGGGCGATGTGCAGCCCGGCTTGCAGGCCCGCCTGATGAGTCAGGCTCTGCGCAAGCTCACCGCTTCGATCTCGCGTTCCAATACAATGGTGATTTTCATCAACCAGATCCGTATGAAAATCGGCGTGATGTATGGTTCGCCGGAGACCACAACAGGCGGCAATGCGTTGAAGTTTTATGCCTCTGTGCGTCTTGATATTCGCCGCACCGGTGCCATCAAGGACCGCGAGGAGGTTGTGGGCAACCAGACCCGCGTGAAGGTTGTCAAAAATAAGGTCGCGCCGCCGTTCAAGCAGGTAGAATTCGACATTATGTATGGCGAGGGCATTTCCAAGAACGGCGAGCTGATTGATTTGGGCGTGAAGGCGGGTGTGGTTGAGAAATCCGGCTCTTGGTTCTCTTACGACAGCCAGCGTCTGGGGCAGGGCCGTGAAAATGCCAAATCCTTTCTGCGGGACAATCCCGATGCCGCCAGCCGGATTGAACGTTCGATCCGCGAAAATGCCGGCCTTATTGCCGAACGTATTCTCGACAATGTGGACCCGAGCTCGGTTGATGCGGGCGATGGCGAAGAATAAAATGGTTGCGACCTGTATTGGGGCCTGACTTGTGCTCGACACAGACGGTTGGCGAGTCTAAAAAAGGTCCGTATTTGAAATGCGGGCCTTTGCCATATCCGGAACAATCTGGCAAAAAGCCGTTAAGATCTGTCGGATCGTGCATGTCCGGCCTGACGTAAAAGGACAGAGTTGAATCATGAGCAGCGTGAATGAGATCCGGTCGACATTTCTTGATTATTTCGCCAAAAACGGACATGAAATCGTGCCGTCCAGCGCTCTGGTGCCGCGCAATGATCCGACCCTGATGTTTACCAATGCCGGCATGGTTCAGTTCAAGAATGTCTTTACCGGTGCAGAAAAGCGTCCCTACAGCCGTGCTGCAACCGCACAAAAATGCGTGCGTGCGGGTGGCAAACATAATGATCTTGACAATGTGGGCTATACCGCACGTCATCATACATTTTTTGAAATGCTGGGGAATTTCTCATTCGGGGATTATTTCAAGCCGCTTGCGATAGAATTGGCGTGGAATTTGATCACCAAAACCTATGGCTTGCCGAAAGACAAGTTGCTGGTGACGGTGTATCACACCGATGATGAGGCCTTTGATCTGTGGCGGAAAATTGCTGGCCTGCCGGACAGTAAAATCATCCGCATTCTCACATCGGATAATTTCTGGGCCATGGGTGATACGGGCCCCTGCGGTCCTTGCTCCGAAATTTTTTATGATCATGGCGATAAAATTCCCGGCGGCCCTCCCGGCTCTCCGGATCAGGATGGCGACCGTTTCATAGAAATATGGAACCTTGTGTTCATGCAGTTCGAGACGCTTGCGGGCGGTGAGCGCATCAGCCTGCCCAAGCCCTCCATTGATACCGGCATGGGGCTTGAACGCATTTCGGCGATTTTGCAGGGCACCCATGACAATTATGCCACCGATATGATGCGTGCCCTGATCCGCGCCAGTGCGGAGGCATCCGGCGTTGAGCCCGATGGCGTGCATCAGGTGTCCCATCGTGTGATTGCTGATCATCTGCGGGCCTCCTGTTTTCTGGTTGCGGATGGTGTTTTGCCCTCGAATGAAGGGCGCGGTTATGTTTTGCGTCGGATTATGCGCCGTGCCATGCGCCATGCGCAGATGATCGGTTGCAAGGACCCGCTGATGTGGCGGCTGGTGCCCGCGCTCGTGCGGGAAATGGGGCAGGCCTATCCCGAACTTGTGCGCAGTGAAGCGCTGATTTCCGAAACATTGCAGCTTGAAGAAACCCGTTTCCGCACAACGCTGGCGCGCGGTCTGAGCATTCTTGATGAAGAAAGCCGCACACTCGTTGCCGGGCAGCGTTTGCCGGGTGATGTCGCCTTCAAGCTCTATGATACATATGGATTTCCGCTTGATCTGACGCAGGATGCTCTTCGCGCGCGCAATATTGGCGTGGACACAGACGGTTTCACTGCAGCTATGGAGCAACAAAAAGCCGCGGCCCGCAAGGCCTGGGCCGGTTCCGGCGAGGCTGCAACGGAAACAGTGTGGTTCTCGGTGCGTGAAACCAATGGGGCGACAGAATTTTTGGGATATGACACGGATCAGGCTGAGGCTGTGGTCTGCGCCTTGGTTCAGCATGGGCAGATCGTGCCAGCGCTGAGCGCGGGCGATGCCGGTCAGATGATCGTCACGCAAACGCCTTTTTATGCTGAGTCAGGGGGGCAGGTCGGTGACAGTGGCGTCATCAGGGCACCGGGATTTGTCTTCAGAGTGAGGCAAACGGTCAAAAAACTTGGCGATATTTTTGTGCATGAGGGGCATGTTGAGGAGGGCGAGGTCAGGGCCGGACAGGCCGTTGAGCTGAGCGTTGACTCCTCGCGCCGCAACCGCATCCGCGCGCATCATTCGGCAACCCATCTCCTCCATGAAGCTTTGCGTCAGACTTTGGGCGACCACGTGGCCCAGAAGGGTTCGCTTGTGTCTGCGGAGCGCTTGCGATTTGATTTTGCTCATCCCAAGCCGATCACTGATGAGGAACTGGCGGCTGTTGAGGCTTTGGCCAATCGTGTGATTTTGACAAATGAACTGGTCACAACCCGTATTATGGACCAGGAGACGGCTGTGGCGTCGGGCGCGCGCGCCCTGTTTGGCGAAAAATATGGTGATGAGGTGCGCGTTGTCAGCATGGGCAGCAATCCGCCCGGCTCATCGCATGGATCCGTGTTTTCAGTCGAGCTTTGCGGCGGCACGCATGTGCAGCGCACGGGTGAGATTGGCCTTGTGACCATTGTTGCGGAAAGTCCTGTGGCCTCCGGTGTGCGGCGCATTGAAGCCAAAACCGGTGAAGATGCCCGTCTGCATCTGATGCAGGAATCCCGACATCTGCACGAGCTGGCCGGAATTTTGAAGGCGCCGGTTGAGAAAGCCGGCGAACGCCTGACGGCCTTGCTGGACGAGCGCAAACGGCTTGAAAAAGAGCTGGCTGAGGCGCGGAAAAAGCTCGCTATGTCGGGCGCAGCCGCTGAAAGCGCTGCTGAACTGGTGGGGGATATCCGTTTGCAGCGTCGGATCATCTCAGGTGTCGATATGAAAGACATGAAATCACTGGTGGATGAGGCCAAGGCCGCCATAGGGTCGGGCGTGGTCGCCTTTGTCAATGTCGGGGATGACAATAAGGCTGGTCTGGTGGTCGGGGTGACCGCAGATTTGACCAGCCGGATCAATGCTGTTGATCTGGCCCGGGCCGGCGCCGGTGCGCTGGGCGGTAAAGGGGGCGGCGGACGACTGGATATGGCGCAGGCGGG
>DAIMHB010000039.1:0-10109 GCA_036723545.1 Beijerinckiaceae bacterium | reverse complement strand
CGTCGTGATAGGCTTCATTGCCTCCCAGAATATTGCGCGCCTCAAGCCGGGCATGATCACTGGCATTTTGCACCGATTCCAGACGAACGGAACGCTGCGCCTGCCAGTTCGGATAAAAGGCACAATCGCCCAGCGCATAAACATCAGGGTGCGAACTGCGCAAGGTGGCATCAACCACAACACCATTGCCGCAGACAAGCCCTGCCGCTTGTGCCAGCTCGGTGTTGGGCTCCGCCCCCACACTGACAAGCACGAGATCAGCGGCAAAGCGCAGTCCATTCTCCATGATAACAGCGGCCACGCGGCCAGCCACCCCCTCGATCCGCGCAATGCGGGCTCTTGTCCGGATATCGACCCCAAGCGCAGTCAGAACTCCGGTCATATATTCCGAAATTATCGGGGCAACGGCGCGTCCCAGCACACGATCCGCCGCCTCAAGCACGCAAACCTGTTTGCCAAGCTGCGCCAGAGTTGCGGCAACCTCCATGCCAATAAACCCGCCGCCAATCACCACGACATTCTGTGCCTTGGGTAAGGCCGCGCGCAATTCAACAGCATCTCTGAGCGAACGCAGGTTGTAACAACCGGCAAGATCATGCCCGGACAGGGGCAGAATGCGCGACCGTGTTCCCGTTGCGACAATCAACCGGTCAAAGCCGACAGACGCGGCCCCGCTGATGTGAAGCCGCTTGTCATGGAGATCAATCGCCGTAACGCGGCTATTGAACCGCAGATCAATAGCGTTGCTGATATAAAAGCTCTCGGGGCGCAAAATCTGCGGTTCGTGATCCGGCGTTTTGAGAAAAGCCTTCGACAATGGCGGCTTATGATAGGGCAGATCCGGTTCGTCGCAGAGCAGTGTCAGCGGCCCGTCATAGCCGCCTTCGCGCAAGCTGGCCGCAGCCTGCACACCGCCATGTCCGGCGCCGATAATGGCTATCCCCTGTTTCAACATTCTGGCCATTTCCCCTTTACCCAGACTATTCTAGCGTCAAAACGACTTGGCAGAAAAGGGCTAACTGGCAGAAGGCACGTCTCTGACTTCGGGATAAACCAGCGCCTTGACCGCAAGAGCCAGCGCGGCAATCACACCCGGCACCGCCACAACGGCGAAAACGGCGGCAAAACCCAGTTGCTGGCGCGTGAGCTCGGCCACCAGAAATGAACCGGCAATGCCGCCGAACCGTCCGACCCCTAGCATCCAGGCCACACCTGTGGCACGTCCTTGCGTGGGATAAAAAGCCGCCGCCAGCGACGGCATGGAGGTTTGCGCCGTATTCATCATCGCGCCGGCAACAAACACCGCAAACATCAGCAGCGCTTGCGTGCCTGTGGACTGGCCAATCGCATAGATCAGCACCGCTGTCAGCGCATAGCAGGCCGCGATGATCCAGTTGGCATTAAACCTGTCCATCAGATAGCCGGAGAGGACAGCACCGACGCCGCCCAGCGGAAACATGGCTGAAATCAGCGTGGCCGTTTTGGGATCAAGCCCCACATCTTTGAGCAAAATCGGCAACCAGTTGATCATGGCATAAAAAATCACCAGTCCCATGAAATAGGTCAGCCATAACATGAGAGAACCCACAATATTGGCGGGCGAGAGCACAAGCGCGGCAGCGGATTTATGCGCCTTGATCGGTGTTGGTTCCGTCATGGTAAAGGCCGCCGCCTCTGAGGCCAGCGGCGAGATATGCACCATAATCGCTTTAATCCGCGCAACTGAATAAGCCCGGGTGACAATATAACGGATGGATTCCGGCAGGTTAAACACCAGAACAACAGCCAGCAGCGCGGGGGCAACGCCGCCCAGCACCAGCACCGCACGCCAGCCAAAGGCCGGTATAATAGCTGCCGCCAAAAAGCCGCCCATAGCCGCGCCAAGCGGAAAGCCGCAGAACATAGCATTGGTGATCATGGCGCGCTGACGATCAGCGCAATATTCGCTCATCAGGGTCACGGCATTAGGCATAGCCGCGCCAAGACCCAGGCCGGTGATAAAGCGCAAGACAGTCAGCGCCCATAAATCGGGTGAAAAAGCCGAAACACATGACGCCAGAGCAAACAGGAATACCGAAACAATCAAAACCTTTTTACGGCCAAACAGATCAGACATAGGGCCGGATGTCAGCGCTCCGCCCGCCAGCCCGAATAAAGCCGCGCTGAGCACCGGCGCAAGGGCCGGCTTGGCCACGCCCCATTCGCCCAGAAGCGAAGGTGCGATATAACCAATGGCCGATGTGTCAAAACCATCCAGCACAACAATCAGAAAACACAACACAAATACCATGACCTGAAAGGCTGAAAACCGTGTCTGGTTGAGCGCGTGCTGAATGTCCATTGAAACCACGGCCATTTGTCTCTCCCCGGAGTATTGTTTTTGTTTGAATCTATAAAAGCCGCACCCATGTTCGGCTTGAAAATCATGTCACAATGTCTGGATGAATTGGTCGGAGTGATAGGATTCGAACCTACGACCCCGTCGTCCCGAACGACGTGCGCTACCAGACTGCGCTACACTCCGACCTGTGCCTCAAAGGCCCATTCTCTATAGACAGTTCAATCCCTTCCGGCAAGTCGCTCTCGCAGCTCAAGTCATAATTCTTATATAAATTGATGCGGATCAATCATCTTCAGCCCATGGCGACTGCCGCAGCAACGGCAAAGCCAGCACATAAAGCGCAACAGCCATCAATCCAACGCGCGCAACCCAGCCACCCTCAAGATGATCGGCAACAATATATCCCGCACAGGCAAACCAGAGTATTGTCATGGCTATGGTCAGATTGCGAAACTTCACCACACGCAACGGATGCACAAACACCACAGGCGCAAACATCAGCCCCGTGAACAGCAAAACCAGCACCGCATTCGCAACAGGCGGAAAGCGGAACACAAACAGATACAATACAAACACATTCCAGATCGCCGGAAAGCCGCGAAACCAGTTGTCTTTTGTTTTCATGCGCGTATCGGCAAAATACATGGCCGAGGCGATGGTTACAATCAGCCCGATCCAGAAAGACCAGACTTCCGGCATCAGGTCAGAGCGCCAGATGGCCACCACAGGCACCAGAACATAGGTGAGAAAATCAACCACAAGATCAAGAATGGCGCCGTCAATCACCGGTGCGGTTTCTGTCACTTTGGCGGCGCGTGCCAAGGTGCCGTCAATTCCGTCAATAAACAGCGCCAGCGCCAGCCAGCCGAACATGGTGGCAAATTTCTGATCAATAGCAGCATAAAGCGCCAGAACCGCAACAGCACCGCCGGAGGCTGTGAACAGATGCACTGAAAAGCCCGCGGCCTGTCGCACCTGCTTGCGGGCCTTTTGTTCGCGGCTCAGGGAGTCATCCCCATTCAAATCCGTTTCTTGCATGGATATTTCTTCCCAATCTGCATTGTCTCACCTAAGCACGGCATGGGCAGAACCGCAAATTTCACATGATGTCGAATAAGGTTTATATATCCTGCGCGCTTATGACATCTCGCCAAGCGCCAAATTTCGGACCAAATAGACTAAAAATGAGGAAAATAGTGTTTTATGTCCGATAAACCCGCAAAAATTCTGATTGTCGGGGCAGGCGCAACCGGCCTGAGCCTCGCGCTTAGTCTTGCCTCACGCCACATTGCCAGCACGGTGGTCGGCATACCGGACACACGAATCACCGGGCGCACCACGGCGCTGTTTGAGGGCTCCTTGCGGCTGTTGCGTCATCTGGATGTCTGGGCCGAGTGCGAGGCCTTGGCGGCGCCGCTCTCCACCATGCGGATTATTGATGATACGGGTTCGTTTTTTCGCCCGCCGCCGGCTAGCTTCAAGGCCCGCGAGCTTGGGCTGGAGGCCTTTGGTGCGAATATCGAAAACCGCATTCTTGTGGATATTCTCAGCCGGCATGTGCGCCGCTCCAGCCTGATCAATTTTCACGAAAACTGGGTAAAAGACTTCAATACAAGCGAAACACAAGTCTCGGTCACGCTCGAAAATGGTGAGCAGATCCATGCCGATGTGCTGGTGGGTGCGGATGGCTATAATTCCCCCGCGCGCCATGCCGCAGGCATTGAAACGCGCAACTGGGACTATCCGCAAATGGCGCTGACCTGTATTCTGGCGCACCAGCGCCCGCATCAGGACATCTCCACCGAGTTCCACACACGACAAGGGCCGTTTACATTCGTGCCGCTCACCGGAACGGAGGGGGCGCATCATCGCTCCAGTCTGGTATGGCTCACCGATAAAGCTCATGCGGTGCACCTACAAAAGCTGTCTGCATCCGCTCTGGCGGACACAATCGAAAAACAGGGCCATTCATTCTTAGGCAAAATAGCACTGCTGACAGAGGCGCATATTTTCCCCATGCGCGGCATGGTGGCCAAGCGGCTGGGCGCGCGGCGCATAGCCCTGATTGGCGAGGCGGCTCATGCCTTCCCCCCCATTGGGGCGCAAGGGCTCAACCTCGGTCTGAGAGACGTGGCCCATCTGGTCGATGTGTTTGAAACCGCATTTATTCAAAAAAAAGACATGGGGGCAGATGAAACCCTCGCCCTTTATGACCGCACCCGCGCCAGCGACATAGCCGTGCAGGCGCAAGGGGTTGACCTCCTGAATTCGTCTTTGCTGGCCCCCTTCCTGCCAGTCGATTTGCTGCGGGGGGCCGGTTTGCTGGCGCTGGAGACCATACCGGTCTTGCGCAAAACCATCATGCGCACCGGCCTCATGCCGCAGGGAACACCGCCACGCCTGATGCGGCCCGCCCCATAAAGCGGGCCTTGCTGGCAAGGTGCAAGGCCCCTATCCTGCGATAAGAGGAATCATCATGCGCATTGCAACATGGAACATCAATTCTGTCCGGCAGAGACTGGATCATCTGCTTGGCTACCTGCGCGACACCGCGCCGGATATTCTGTGCTTGCAGGAAATCAAATGTCTGGATGAGGCGTTTCCGCGCATGGACATTGAGGCTATGGGCTATAATGTTGAAACTTATGGCCAGAAAACCTTCAATGGTGTGGCCATTCTGTCAAAATTTCCGCTGGAGGACGTGCAGCGCGGCCTGCCCGGCAATGAGGCGGATGATCAAGCGCGTTATATAGAGGCGGTGGTGTCGACAAAAGGCGGCGCCTTGCGTGTGGCCTCGATTTATCTGCCCAATGGAAACCCCGTGGACTCGGATAAATATCCCTATAAATTACGCTGGATGGCGCATTTGCAGGCCCATGCCAAACATCTGTTGGCACTGGAGGAGCCGCTTGTTCTGGCTGGGGATTATAATGTCATTCCGCAGGCGCGTGATTGTTATGACCCGAAGGTCTGGGCCAATGACGCCCTGTTTTTGCCGCAAACCCGCGCCAGCTTTCAAAGCCTGCTCAATCTGGGCCTTACCGATGCCCTGCGGGCCTGCAATGATGCGGATAAAACCTATACATTCTGGGATTATCAGGCCGGCGCATGGCCGAAAAATCTCGGCATACGCATCGACCATCTGCTGTTGTCGCCGCAAGCGGCGGACAAATTGCAAAGCGCGCATATTGATAAGACTATGCGCGCGTTAGAAAAACCTTCCGACCATGTGCCGGTGCGGATAGACCTGTCGATTTAGAGCGATTATTTCTTTTTACCGTCGAGATCAAACTGCTTGAGATAGGCAATGATATTGTCAATATCCTCAGGCTTGTTCAGGCCCGCAAAGGCCATTTTTGTGCCCGGAACCTTGGCGCGCGGATCTTTCAGATATTCATGCAATGTGGCCTCATCCCAGGTGATCCCGGAGCCTTTATTGGCTTCGGAATAGGAATAGTTCGGCCATGTTCCGGCCTTGCGGCCAACAATGCCGTTCAGCGGCGGGCCCACCTTGATGGCGGCACCCTCGCCAATGCTATGGCAGGCCATGCATTTTTTAAAAACAGTCTCGCCAGCTTCAACAGACTGGGCCGAAGCCGCCGAAGCCGAGAGGGCAAATGCCGCACCGGCCAAAAGAACAGCAAATAATTTCATAGATTTTCTCCATTTATATAAATCGATATTCGATTTCATGATGGTAAATTTCTCCGCTGCGCAAAATCGCATTGGGAAAATGCCGCTTGTTGGGGGCGTCGGGGAAATTTTGCGGCTCGAAACACAGGCCCGCATGCGCGCCGTAATTTTGACCATTTAACCCTGCAACCGGACATTGAACCTTGGCACCATCGTAAAACTGCACACCTTGCGCATTGGAATGCACCTCCATGGTTAAATTGCTTTTGGCTGAATATAAATTGGCCATATGAACAAGACCATTCTGCGCGGCCGGAAAGCGTGAGGCAACAAAATTCGTATCATAGAGCTGAGACTGCGCATTGCGCACGGGTCGCAGTGTCTTGAAATCATAAGGCGTGCCCACAACTGAGCGCACTTCGCCCGTGGGGATCAGATCGGCATCCGTCGGCGTATAAAAGCCGCAAAACAGCTGCACCTCATGGTCGCGGGCATCGGCCGAGCCATCCAGATTAAAGTAAGAATGATGCGTCAGGTTCATCGGCGTGGGTGCATCGCTGGTGGCGATCAGGTCCAGACGCAAAATTGCGGGCGGCAGCAGCGAATAGGTGCAGGTGATGCGCGCATGACCGGGAAAACCGGCGTCGCCGTCCGGTGAGTCGAGATGAAGGGAGACCGATGTTTGTGTCACCTCTCCCAATGTCCAGTGGCGCTTGCCATAACCGTTCGGCCCGCCGTGCAGGCAATGAACAGAGCCTTTGTTGGGTGTGACATGGTGGGTTTTGCCGTCAATCTCGAACTTCGCGCCGCCGATGCGATTGGCAAACCGGCCCGGCACAGCCCCAAAATGCGGCGAATAGGCCAGATAATCCTCTATGGAATTCAGTCCCAGCACCACGGACTGCATACCCGCACCACAGGGCACAGTCAGATCCCGCAATACGGCGCCCCATGTCAGTATTTTAGCGGTCGCGCCGTTCTCAAGGCTCAGCGTGACCTCTGAAACATCCCGCCCTTCTGCTGTTCCAAAAATCCGGCACTGCATTTTTTGTCCTTTTAAACCGATTGAACCTTATAATGATGGTCATTCTCGGTGGGATCAAGTCAAGATAATTTATGATTGTGGAAGGATTCTCATAATGCCTGTGTGCATCGGGGAAAATGCCTCTAAGGTCGGAGATTGTTGATGAACCACCCACACGTCATGTAATAGTGAAGCCTCATCGTCCACACCTTACGCGAATCGAAATTTCTGAATTATGCCCATTGTTGAAAATTTTCCTGTGCGCACCAGCGGCGCGGCTGAAATTGCGCCGCGTAGCCCGCCGCAAAACCTTGAGGCTGAACAAGCACTTTTGGGCGCTATCATTATTAATAACGATGCTTTCGACCGCGTATCGGACTTTTTGAAAGCCGAGCATTTTCATGAGCCGGTTCATCAACGCATTTACGAGGTGATGACCGCCCTCATCCGCGCCGGTAAGGTTGCAACTCCGATCACGCTCAAAACCTTTCTGGGCGACACGGATATGAATGGCCTAAGCCTGCCGCAATATCTTGCGCGCCTTGCGGCTGAGGCCACAACCATCATCAATGCGGCCGATTATGGCCGCACCATCTATGATCTTGCCACCCGCCGCGGGCTGATTCACATTGGTGAGGAGCTGGTCAATACCGCCTATGACTCAACAGTGGATCAGGCTCCGCGGCTGCAAATCGAGGAAGCCGAGCGCAAACTCTATGAGATTGCCGAAAGTGGCCGCTATGACGGTGGCTTTCAAAGGTTTTCTCAGGCCCTGACCACCGCGGTGGACATGGCCGCCAAAGCCTATGAGCGTGACGGCCATTTGTCCGGCATTGCCACAGGCCTGTATGATCTGGACAAGCTGATGGGCGGCCTGCAATCTTCCGATCTGATCATCATTGCCGGACGTCCGGCCATGGGCAAAACCTCGCTTGCCACCAATATCGCCTTTAATATTGCCAAAACCTATGAAGGGCGCACCAAGCCGGATGGCACGCGCGAAACGGTCAATGGCGGTATTGTCGGGTTTTTCTCGCTGGAAATGTCTGCCGAACAATTAGCCACGCGTATTATTGCTGAACAGTCCGGCGTGTCCTCCTCGCGTATCCGGCGCGGTGACATCAGAGAAAATGAATTTCAGAATATATCGGACGCGGCCCGCCAGATGCAGACCGTGCCGTTTTACATTGACCAGACCGGCGGCATTTCCATTGCGCAGCTCACCGCCCGCGCCCGTCGGCTGAAGCGCCAGCACGGGCTGGATGTGCTGGTGGTCGACTATCTGCAACTGCTTTCCGGCTCCAAATCCAGAGGCGACAACCGCGTTCAGGAGCTCACCGAAATCACCACCGGCCTGAAGGCGCTGGCCAAGGAACTGGCCGTGCCGGTTGTGGCGCTGTCTCAGCTGTCGCGTCAGGTTGAATCGCGCGACGACAAACACCCGCAGCTTTCAGACTTGCGCGAATCCGGCTCGATCGAGCAGGATGCTGACGTGGTGATGTTCGTTTACCGCGAGGAATATTACCTTAAAAATAAAGAGCCGCGTCCCGGCACCGAGGAGCATCTGAAATGGATTGCCGAAATGGAACAGGTGCATGGCAAGGCTGAGGTGATCATCGCCAAACAACGTCACGGCCCCACCGGCACAGTGCAGTTGCAATTCGAGGCAGAACTGACCCGCTTCGGTAATCTCGCGGATGAGGACAAACTTCCGGATCGGATGGAAGATTGATGCAGGATCTCAATGCAGCCCACGGCGCGAGACTGACCATTGATGTGCGCAAACTCGTCGCCAACTGGCGGTTTCTGGCTGAAAAAGTGGCCCCTGCCCAATGCGCAGCTGTGATCAAAGCCGATGCCTATGGCCTTGGGCTGGAGCGCGTGGCGCGGGCCTTGGTGCGGGCCGGAGCCAAAACGCTGTTTGTCGCACATTTAAGCGAAGGTGTGCGGGCTCGTGCTGTCGCCAAAGATGTGCAAATTTTCATTTTGAACGGGCTGGCTCCGGATACGGAACATTTATATCCCGCCTATGATTTGATTCCTGTTCTGGGGTCATTGCCCGAACTGGAGCGCTGGGGGGCATTTTGCATAGCACAAAACAGCCATATGCCCGCCGCATTGCATTTTGACACCGGCATGAACCGGCATGGTTTTTCACTTTCCGAGATCGCGCCGGTCAAAGCCATCGCCAAATATATGAATATTCAGTTGATCCTCAGCCATTTCACGCAAGCGGAAATGCCGGATGTACCGCAAAATGCGCGGCAAATGGCTGATTTTGCCATGCTGCGCGGGGCCTTTCCGGATTTTGCACTCAGTCTCGCCAATTCATCCGGCATATTTCTGAAAGATCGGCCCTATTATGACATGGTGCGGCCCGGATATGCACTTTATGGTGGAAATCCAACACCTTACACGCAAAACCCGATGAAAGACGTGATCTCGCTCAGCGCCACTCTCCGGCAAATTCGGCAGATTGAGGCAGGTGCGCAGGTCGGCTATGGCAGTCTTTGGACGGCGAAACGTCCTTCGCGGCTCGGATTGCTGAGCCTTGGCTATGCCGATGGCCTGCCCCGCGCGGCCAAAGGCACCGATGCTAAAACAGGGGCTGTATTTTATATCCATGGCCAGCCCTGCCCTGTGGTCGGCGGCATATCAATGGACCTCACCGTGATTGATGTCACCGACGCGCCGCAGGCTGAGGCAGGCTCGGAGGTTGAGATCATCGGCCCGCATCAAAGCCTTGATCAGCTTGGCGCAGCGGCAGGCACCATCGGCTATGAAATTCTGACACGGCTGGGCCGCCGCTTCGAACGCACCTATCTGGAGCCATAATGGCCAAAGCAAAAACCCAGTTTATCTGCCAGAATTGCGGCGCAGTCACCCAGCGCTGGCAGGGGCGCTGCGAATCCTGCGGCGAATGGAACACCATTCTTGAAGAAGACCCCGACTCAGGCATTGGCGCCAAAGCCGTGCGTGGCATGAAAAAGGGGCGTATTTTCGCGCTGGAAGGGCTGACGGGCACTCATGCTGAATCGCCGCGCATGGTCAGCGGCATCAGCGAGCTGGACCGTGTCACCGGTGGCGGCTTTGTGCCCGGCTCGGTGATCC
>DAIMHB010000038.1:0-10185 GCA_036723545.1 Beijerinckiaceae bacterium | reverse complement strand
TCATTCGGGTGTCGCGGCGTTGTGCTGGCGGCGGGGGCAATCAGTTCCATCCATTTGCCGATGAAATCACCGGGGGAGAGCGGGCGCTGATAGGGGTCGGCCTCGCTGTCCACATAGGCGCGCACGCCGCCGCATTTGCCGTGACCCATCACCACAATATGTTCGACACGCAGGCCCATGACCGCAAATTCCAGCGCGGCAGAGGTGCCGTGATAATCATCATTGGGCTTGTAGGGCGGCATGATATTGGCCACATTGCGCACCACAAACAATTCGCCGGGCCGCATATCGAAAATAACCTCTGGTGAAACGCGCGAGTCGCAGCAGCCCACCAGCATGATGCGCGGCTTCTGGCCGGTTTCGGCCAGCTCCTGAAAGCGTTGCTGCTCCTGCGCAAAGCGGTTGCCGAGAAAGGCTTCATAGCCGTCAATCAGACGTTGAGGAAAGGCGGATTCGCTCATGGGGTCTTTTGTCCTTTCTGATAATGATTTGCGCCGAAGGAAGAATGGTATTGCACTGCAAAAAGTCTTAGTCTGGCAGAAGATTTAGGGTGCAATGCCCGTTGAGGCAAGGAGTAAATTATGGTCAACCGTCCCCGCCGTTCGGCGCTGTATATGCCGGGCTCCAATGCGCGCGCTTTGGAAAAGGCTAAGACGCTGGATGCCGATGTTATTATTCTCGATCTTGAGGATGCCGTTGCGCCGGATGCTAAGCACATTGCCCGTGAGCAGGTGTGTGCGGCGGTGCGTGCGGGTGGTTTTGGCCGCCGCGAGGTGGTGATACGGGTGAATGCGCTGGACAGTGTCTGGGGCGCGGATGACCTTGCCGCCGTGGCACAGAGTGGGGCCGATGCTGTGCTCGTGCCGAAGGTCTCGACGCCGGGCGATATTATGATCTGCGCGCGCAATTTACGCGAGCAGGGCGCACCTGACAGGCTGCGCCTCTGGGCCATGATGGAAACGCCGCTGGCGCTGCTCAATGCCGGCTCTATTGCCGCAACGGCACAGGACCCGCAATCCCGGCTTGATGTGATGGTGCTGGGCACCAATGATCTGGCCAAGGAGACCCGCGCGCGCCTTATGGCTGGCCGCGCGCCGATGATGGCCTGGATGCAGATGGTGCTGGCGGCGGCCCGCGCCCATGGCATTGATCTGCTCGATGGTGTTTTTAACGATCTGGGCCATGAGGCCGGTTTTCAGGCCGAATGTGAACAGGGCCGTGATATGGGCATGGATGGCAAAACGCTGATTCACCCCAGTCAGCTGGCCATTTGCAATGCCGTTTTTGCACCGAGCGAAGCTGAAATTGTCTGGGCACGCGAAATTATTGCCGCTTTTGACCTGCCGGAAAATGCCGCAAAGGGCGCAGTGCAGCTGAAGGGCAAAATGGTGGAGCGCCTTCATGCGGATATGGCACGCCGCACCTTGAGCATTGCGCAGGCCATTGCAGCCGCGTGATCCCCTCACATCGGGTGAGGGGAATATTCAGTGAGCGGCGCGGGCTAAACCTGCCGCGCCACCATCATTTTCTTGATTTCAGCAATGGCCTTGGCCGGATTCAAGCCCTTGGGGCAGGCCTGCGCACAGTTCATAATGGTGTGGCAGCAACTATGTCGAACTGCTCTTATATTTTTATTTTACGATTTGATTGCGAAGGTAATATTTTTGCCCAAATGAATGATATCTTTTATCCATGAACTAAGAATCTGAGACTGTTCTATCGAGGTTCCTATCCAAGAGCCAGATACGAAGCCAACGAACTCTGAATTATTGATGTATCGCCCTACGTTTGAAAATGTCAGCACATTACCACCTTTTTGTCCTTTAAATTTGCCTGTTTTATCTGCTCGCTTCCAGAGATCGAGAGGCAGATAAATGCCTTTGAATAATCCTGTGTCATCGGGGTTAAAAACAACGCGTGGGCAAAACTTCAAAAAGAAAGGGTTCTCTGAAAAACGGTAGCCGTTTGGATCGCTGCCTGATTGAACCTTGTTGAGTTCAGTAAGCAGCGTATCCATCCGTTCAATCTCTTGAACAAACTGATCACCATTCTGCCAACGAAATTCAGCTTCATTTTTACCTTTTTCCATAGCTTTATATTGTACCATGATAAACGAACGATAGGCCTCATTGAAATAAATCAGATCTGCGCCCGTTTGTTTCTCCAATGGGTGTCGATTGGCCATTATAACGGTCAGCCGCACTGTAGGGTCATTCTCTTTCGTGAAAACTTTCGATCCATAATGTGTGGCATCACTTATCGTCTCGAACCCCGGCACATTCACGAAATCCGCAAGTAGCATAGTGTCTTCTCTAACTTGTGCACCGGGAAGACCGTCCAAGAAAGATTGATTATCGCTATTGGTAGGGTGCCAAGCTAAAAGTTCATCCTTCGAAATACCACTGATTTCTAGTGCGATCCCGAGTGTCTCCTTTTGAAACGCAAGATTTTCCTTCGCTCGAGGTTTAAAACTACGCAGTACTTCATGGTGACGTTCGGAGAAACGCCCCATTCTCTGGCTAACTGACGGGTCTAGTGCTATGATCCTTTCAACCAAGGCGTAGAGAGTTTTCGGTGGCAAGATGCCGCCTTCCGTTAACAATCGTTTGAGATGCGTCTGAATCTGTTTTGGAACGTTATTTTTTAGTTCGTCAAACGTAATAGGACGAGCAAGCTCTTCCAAATTTTGCATATTAAGACGCACAAGCCCTGTTCCCGCAGATAGTCCCCTTTTTCCGTCGGCAATATGGGTGATTTTTTCATCCTCGAACGAGACAAATACTATAAGCGGCGCGCGGCGACTATGTTTGAAATTAGGAACTGGTTCGGCGACATAGGGTTTTGAGCGATAGAATGAACTACCACTTTTAGCCTCATTCAACAGAACGTCGCGTCGGCCGGATAGAACTTTCAACACATAACCTGCTGCACTGATACTCATCTTATCGTCTCTATCAGCGTTAATAATCTGAAATTATTTCACTAATTTTGCGTTACCTCATTTACTAAGTTAAATTTTAGACTAAACCTGCCGCGCCACCATCATTTTCTTGATTTCAGCAATGGCCTTGGCCGGATTCAAGCCCTTGGGGCAGGCCTGCGCACAGTTCATAATGGTATGGCAGCGATAGAGCCGGAACGGATCTTCGAGAAAATCCAGCCGCTCGCCGGTCGCTTCATCGCGCGAATCAATCAGCCAGCGATAGGCCTGCAACAGAACCGCCGGGCCGAGATAGCGATCACCATTCCACCAATAGGACGGGCAGGAGGTGGAGCAGCAGGCGCATAAGATGCACTCATAGAGGCCATCGAGCTTGGAACGGTCTGAATGCGACTGTTTCCATTCCTTTTCCGGCGCGGGGGTGACAGTGTGCAGCCAGGGCTCGACCGAGGCGTGCTGGGCATAAAAGCGGGTGAGGTCAGGCACAAGATCCTTGACCACCGGCATATGCGGCAGCGGGTAAATTTTGACGGCGCCGCTGACCTCATCCATGCCCTTTGTGCAGGCCAGCGTGTTGGTGCCGTCAATATTCATGGCGCAGGAGCCGCAAATGCCCTCGCGGCAGGAGCGGCGGAAGGTGAGCGTCGGGTCGATTTTGGATTTGATCCAGATGATGCCATCCAGAATCATCGGGCCGCAATCGTCGCGGTCCACCCAAAAAGTGTCGATGCGCGGATTTTCACCATCATCGGGGTTCCAGCGATAGATGCGGAATTCCTTGAGGTTTTTTGCGTCATGGGGCTTTGGCCAGACCTTACCAGCCTTGACCACGGAGTTTTTAGGGAGTGCAAGTTCAACCATTTGTTATCGCCTTGATATTATATCTTGTAGAGTCGGGCTTATCACCATCTAAATAAATGTGGATCACAGAAAAATTGCTTGGCTTATGGTTGCCTTTTCCAACTATTTTATAACCTTCATAGTCTTGTCTATCAATCGAAGCTCTAATTTTACCGTAGTCCAGTAATATCAAAACAGCATAGCCCTTATATTTCAGTAATTTAGCTATTTCAGAATTATTAGAACCATCTTTCAAATGGTATTCACCAGAGCCATTTTTTCTAACAGCCAGCTCCACACCAATTTTGTCAATTTTAAAATCGAGACGACCCGAATTTATATTCGTAATTTTTTGATGAATTTCACGCTTTACACCGTGGCCAAACCATCCGCTCATAAACATGCCAAATAGCAGCTGAAGATCTCTCTCGCCATAAGCTGCTAAATCAGATGTTTTAATAAAGTCTTCATCTAAAGACTTTTTAAAAAATGCTAATGATGCTTTGCTAATTTGTGATATTGTCGCCGCCATCTCGCTTTCCTCTTTATCGCAAAGATCAGACATTTACTTCTTATGTCATTCGCGGGCTTGCCCCGCGTATCCACGTTGAACACCCTAAAAACCCATGGAGACTGATCCAAGTCTAGCTATGATAGCTAAGAGACCAGGCCACTTTTACGCACGAAGAAAGTTCAACCATTTATTTGTTCCGTCTTTTGCGGCGACGATTCTTGTCGAGAACAACCATTAAATCGTTATTTTCTTCGATTCTCAGCATTCTAATATCTTTGAGGGATGGTGTAAACCAGTCAAATTCACTGGCCAGATCCTGCACAATGGCAATACATTCTGCTGCCGTGAGGTCTTCATCACCAAAATAGACAGAGCCTTGCCGGTGATCAAAACCAAAATCCTCGAGATAGGTTCTCACCTCGGAATAAGCATTCCGCCATGATGGATTTGGATAGAGCTTCTCCAGAATTTCGGTATCAAAATCAAAAGCGATTGCATACACGCGGCCAGCTCCTGAACGACGATTATGTCCGATCTGCGATGCCAAGCTCATTGAAGCCTCCTTTGAGGGATGTTTCAATCAAGTCTATCATAATTCCCTCAATACACCCGCGCCTTTGGCTCGATATAGGCGATGTCATTGCTCATGGTGTAGGTGTGCACCGGCCGGTCATCGAGGGTGACGGTTTTTTTCGCCACATCCACGGAGGAGAGCGTGTGTTTCATCCAGTTCACATCATCGCGCTCGGGATAGTCCTCGCGGGCCTGCGCCCCGCGTGATTCCTTGCGGTTGAGCGCGCTTTCCATGGTGACAACAGCCTGAATGATCAGATTGTCAAATTCCAGCGTCTCCAGAAGGTCCGAATTCCAGACCAGTGAGCGGTCGGTCACGGCAATGTCGTCGCTGCCGCGCCAGATGTCGTGAATGAGCTTTTGCCCCTCTTCCAGCACTTCGCCGGTGCGATAGACCGCGCAGTTGGTCTGCATGGTGCGCTGCATGCTCTCGCGCAGGGTGGCGGTTGTGGTGTTGCCTTTGGCGTTGCGGAAATGGTCGAGGCGGGAGAGGGCCAGATCCGCCGAGTTTTTGGGCAAGGTCGCCTGCTTTTCGCCCGGCGTTACCAGTTCAGCGGCGCGCAGGCCCGCCGCGCGGCCAAACACAACAAGGTCGGTGAGCGAATTCGAGCCCAGACGATTGGCGCCATGCACCGAGACGCAGGCCGCCTCGCCAATGGCCATCAGGCCCGGCACCACCGTATCGGCATTGCCATCGACCTTTTTCAGCACTTCACCATGATAATTGGTGGGAATGCCGCCCATATTGTAATGCACGGTGGGGAGCACCGGAATCGGCTCTTTCGTTACATCCACACCCGCGAAAATGCGGGCGCTTTCGGAAATGCCAGGCAGGCGCTCATGCAGAATGGCGGGGTCGAGGTGGTCAAGATGCAGATAAATATGGTCTTTCATCTTGCCGACGCCGCGCCCGCCGCGAATTTCCATGGCCATGGAGCGGGACACCACGTCGCGCGAGGCCAAATCTTTGGCGGAAGGGGCATAGCGCTCCATAAAGCGCTCACCTTCGGAATTGGTCAGATAGCCGCCCTCGCCGCGCGCGCCTTCCGTAATCAGGCAGCCCGCGCCATAAATGCCGGTGGGGTGAAACTGCACAAATTCCATGTCCTGCAAGGGCAGGCCGGCGCGCAGCACCATGGCATTGCCGTCGCCGGTGCAGGTATGGGCGGAGGTGGCCGAGAAATAAGCGCGGCCATAACCACCTGTGGCTAGAATGGTCTGTGCGGCTTGAAAGCGGTGAATCGTGCCATCATCCATCTTGAGGCAGACCACACCCATGCAGCGGCCATCCTCACTCATAATGAGGTCAATGGCGAAATATTCGATGAAAAATTCGGTCTTGTTGCGTAAGGCCTGGCCATAAAGCGTGTGCAAAATGGCATGGCCGGTGCGGTCCGCTGCGGCGCAGGTGCGCTGGGCAATGCCCTTGCCAAAATCAGTGGTCATGCCGCCAAAGGGGCGCTGATAAATTTTGCCCTCTTCGGTGCGCGAGAAGGGCACGCCCCAATGTTCCAGCTCATAAACCGCAGCGGGAGCATTGCGCACCAGATATTCAATCGCATCCTGATCGCCCAGCCAGTCCGAGCCTTTCACAGTGTCATACATGTGAAAGCGCCAGTCATCCGTGCTCATATTGCCGAGTGAGGCGGCAATGCCGCCCTGCGCTGCCACTGTATGCGAACGGGTGGGGAAAACCTTGGAAATGCAGGCGGTGCGAAGGCCGGCCTGCGCGCAGCCGACAGTGGCGCGAAGGCCGGCACCACCCGCGCCCACAACAACAACGTCGAAAATATGGTCGGTAATTGGATAGGCTGTGGTCATGGTCAAACCTTCAGACAGCGAAGCTGAGCTTCAGAATAGCGAGAATGCTGGCACCGGCAACGAGCACAGCGAAGAAATGATTGGCAATGGCCAGAACAACCTTATTGCCTTCCGAATGAACGTAATCCTCGATGATCACCTGCATTCCGAGCCGCATGTGATACACACCGGAACCGACAAACAACAAAAGCAGCAAAGCGCCCAAAGGGCTGCCGAAACTGGCACGGACGCCCGCATAGTCCTTGGACAGCGAGCACAGCAAAAGCCAGATAAACCCCAGCGCCAGCGGCACATTGGCAATGGCGGTCAGCCGTTGCTGCCAGAAATGGCCGGTGCCGGACTTGGCCGAGCCCAGACCGGTGATTTTGGCGCGTTCGGTGCGCATGGATGAAAAATTCATGTCCTGCTCCTATCGAACCATATAAGCGATGATCCAGACCACAAGGGTCAGGATAACGGAACCGGCCAGCGTGGCCTTGGCCAGCATTTCACGGCTTGAGGCCTCAAACCCCTTGCCGGTATCCCAGATGAAATGGCGGATGCCGCCCAGCATATGATGCAGCAGCGCCCAGGTGTAGCCAAACAGAATCACACGGCCCGGAATCGAGGTCATGCAGATCTGAAACTGGCGGTAGGCCTCAGGCCCTGAAGCCAGCGCCACCAGCCACCACACCAGTATCAATGTGCCAAAATACAGCGCGCCGCCGGTGATGCGGTGGACAATGGACATGACCATCGTCAGAAGCGGCCTGTAAATTTGGAGGTGCGGTGACATCGGGCGTCGTGCCGCAATATCCTGTGAGTCTGTCGGGTGTTTAGACGCTGTGTCTGTCATGGCAACGGCCCTGTTTTTTAATTCTGCTGTTTAACTAGAGCATATCAAGCCACAGGGCAACGCCCCGCGCCTCAAACCTTGGATTAACATGGGTTTGTGACTGTCTCAATTCGAGTGCCCGCGCATTCGGGCCGCAAAAAGACCATAGTCCGCGTTCAGAAACTGGGCAGAATGATCAGATTGTGTGGCCCTGCTGATTCATATTGGTGCACAAGCCGAATTTAAGCGGTCATATAATCCATTGTCATTGTACGCGCTTGGTTCTAAACTGAGGCATTGCGGAGAAGATAAACGTGTTTGGAAAAAATCCCATGCCCCGCGTTCGCGCAATGTCAGGCATTTGCGCCCTTGTTCTGAGGTCTGCATATCTGCCGTTTCTGGCTTTGATCGGGGCGATTGTGCTGTCCTGCAGCATGGCCATACCCAGCGCCCATGCTGCGGACTTCAGAATTTCGTTTGAAGTGAACGAACATATGCGTTCGGCCATTATTTCTGAGCCGCGCCGCCTCAAACATGTGCCCCGCGCCACGATCATTGTGTTGCATGGCAAAGAAAACGGCGCGCGTATCCGTCATCGGCTCGGGCTGGATGCTATGGTTGCTGCCGCTGGATATGCCACGGTTTATCCCGATGCCATTGCCGAACATTGGCATAATGGTCTCGAATCTCCCTTAGGGTCGGCGGATGATGTGGTTTATCTGCGCACTCTCATCAAGCGGCTGGCCGCATCAGGCATAACAGACCCCCGCAGGGTCTATATTGTGGGTGTGTCGGCGGGCGGCCTGATGGCCCTGCGGTTTTCCTGCGAATCCGGTGAGTCTGTTGTGGGTACCGTGGCCATTCTTGCCAATATGCCGGCCACGCTGGATGGCTGCAAGCTGGCCAAACCCCTTCCCTTTCTTCTGATCAATGGCACAGCCGATCCGGTCATTCCCTATGGCGGCGGGGCGATTGCCCTCAAGAACCGCACGGGCGATGTTCGCAATGGCGTGGTTTTGTCCACAGATGCCACAATGGATATTTTCGCCAAAGCGGCAAGCTGCACGGGTCAGCGCAGCGCCATACAATTTGAAGACAAGGACAAGGACGATAAATCCACCGCTTTTCGTGAAACCTATGCCCATTGTGCGGTGCCGGTGGAATTGATCCGCATTGAGGGTGGAGGCCATACATTGCCGGGCAAATCCAAGGGCAAGGTCATGGGCCCATCTGATGCGGTTGGCCCTTCCAACCGGGATGTGGAAACCAGCCGGCTGATCTGGGACTTTATCCGCAGTCTGCCGCGCGGCTGAGAGATCATGAAAAACAAGATAAAACCATCATGTTATGATGGTAATCTGCACCGCACAGTATGAATTCTGGAAAGCCCCATGCTTTCGCAAAAATCAATCTATTCAATACAGATCAGGAGTTTTTGATGGTCAGAACACGAGCATCATGGCGTGTCTTGAGTGCGGTCGCATGTGTGGCCTTCACTCTGTCGGGCTGCGGCTTTAACGCCATTCCCACCGATGAGGAAGCCGCAAAAGCCAAATGGGCCGATGTGCAAAACCAGTATCAGCGCCGCGCCGATCTCATTCCCAACCTTGTGGCCACTGTGCAGGGCTATGCCAAGCAGGAAAAAGACGTTCTGGAAGGTGTGACAGAGGCGCGCGCCAAGGCCACCGCCGTGCATATAGATGCCGCAACCCTTACCGATCCGGAAAAACTGAAACAGTTTGAACAGGCGCAGGCCCAACTGTCCGGTGCGCTGGGGCGCTTGCTCGCAGTTTCCGAGCGCTATCCTGATCTCAAATCCAACCAGAATTTCCTGGCGCTGCAATCGCAGCTTGAAGGCACCGAAAACCGCATTGCCGTGGCGCGGCGTGATTATATCGAGGCCGTGCGGATTTTTAACACCGATCTTCAGACCCTGCCGACCCTGATCTGGGCCCGTACTGTCTTTACGGATAAAAAACCCATGGCAGTCTTTACGGCCAATGAGGCGGCGCAAGCCCCGCCGCAAGTGAAATTCTGACCGCAATGGCGCACCACCCGCCCCGTTCCGCGCTGAAGCTCATTCTGGCCGCGCTCAGTTTATGGCTGGTGATGGCCGGAGCTATGACCGCGGCGGATTATCCGGTGCTGACCGGGCGTGTGGTGGACAATGCCCATCTGCTTTCCTCTGCCAGCCTGCAAAATCTGGAGCAAAAACTTCACCTGCTTGAAGATAAATCACAAATTCAGCTGGTGGTGGCGACAGTGCCCTCTCTGGGCGGGCAGGAGATTGAACCCTATGCCAATGGGCTGTTCCGCTTCTGGCAGCTGGGCCAGAAGGGAAAAGACAATGGCCTGCTGCTGCTGGTGGCCCCGAATGAGCGGCGCGTGCGCATCGAGGTTGGCTATGGCCTTGAGGGCACCGTCACAGATGCTGTATCCAAGCTGATCATTGTCAATGACATCACCCCCCGCTTCAAAACCGGCGATTATAATGGCGGTATTGTTGCAGGTGTGGATGATCTGGTCTCAGTTTTAAGTGCCGATGCCGGAACATGGCAACCCAAGCGCCACGCGGCACAAGCGCAGGATCAGGCCAGTGGCTGGATTGTGCCGCTGCTGATGCTGGTGTTTTTCCTCTCTGTGGCGATTTCGTTGCTGCGCGGCGGCGCTTTCGGGCAATTT
>DAIMHB010000037.1:0-10438 GCA_036723545.1 Beijerinckiaceae bacterium | reverse complement strand
GGACAGGGTTCTATCTCGGGGCCGGGGCTGGACATGATCAGGTTTCAACCAAATATAATCTCCCTATCGTGGAAGATTTCTCGGCCAGTGATCTGACCCTGAATGGTTTTGGCGCAGCTGGCTGGTCGGGCAGCCTGCTCGGCGGTTACAATTATCAGATCAACACTTCGATTGTGGCTGGTGCCGAAATCATCGGGTCTCTCTCCACACTTGGGTCAAAATATACGGTCGAACATGACACTTACGGCATTGAGGGGCACAGCCCTGATGGGTTGAGCGAGCGCGCCCGCCTTGGTTATCTGCTGGCGCCCGAAACTCTGGTTTACGGGTCCGTCGGCTATACGGAGAAGCGCAGCACCCTCAAGAGCATTGGTGACATTTCTGGCGCCATGGAAAAATACACGCTCAGAGGTCTGGAACTGGGCGGCGGGGCCGAAACATGGCTGACCAGCCATATCACCGCCCGTCTGGATTACAGCATGTCCGATTTTGGCAAGGTCGATATGATCAAGGAAATTCCTTATGCCGGAACCATCAAGCAGACCCAGTCCAATGGATTGATGGCCATTCTTTATCATTTCTAATGATCAGACCGAGATTTTAAAAGATTTTACCCTATCTTCTTCGCCGGAAGATGGGGTTTTGTTTGAATAAAGGCGTTGTTCAAGGCAAGGGATCTGTCCGGCTCAGCCGATCCAGCCGGTCGAGTGCGCCCTGCAAAATATAGGCGGCGGCCATGCGGTCCACCACTTCGGCACGTTTGGCGCGGGAGGCATCCTGTTCGATCAGGCTGCGGGTGACGGCGGCGGTGGAGAGGCGCTCATCCCAATAGATAAAGGGCAGGGGGGTGAGCGGGGCCATTGTGCGCACGAAGGCGCGGGTGGCCTGCACACGCGGCCCCTCCGAACCATCCATATTCAGCGGCAGGCCGATGACAAAGGCAAAAATCTCGTACTTTCTGGCGGCAGCCAGCAGAAGTTCCGCATCGGCTTTGAACTTTGTCCGGCGGATGGTCTCCAAAGGGCTAGCGAAGCGCCGCTCGACATCGCTGATCGCCAGACCAATGGTTTTTGTGCCCAGATCCAGCCCCATCAGGCGTGCATGGCGCGGCAGAAGCGGCAGCAGCTCGCCAATATCGAGAGTGTTTTTCATTCTCGTGCAATAGCACAGCACCGGCGGAGAGGCCATAGTGGCAAAATTTTGATTTTTTACCGGCTCAGGCTCGCTTTAGCACGCGGATACTCTACATAAGTTGTGCAAACATGGAGATGAATTTATGAAACTCACCTGGTTAGGACATTCGGCCTTTCGTCTTGAATTGGGCGCATCGGTCATTCTGATTGACCCGTTTCTGAAACATAATCCCAGCTTCACGGGCGATTTTGATGCTGTGACAGCCGGAACCACCCATATTTTGCTCAGCCATGGCCATGATGACCATATCGGCGATTCGGTGGAGATTGCCAAAGCCACCGGCGCGCAGATTGTCTCGAATTATGAGGTCTGCTCCTTTCTGGCCGGGCAGGGTGCCAGCAATTATAACCCCGGCAATACGGGCGGCGAGATTAACTGCGGCGAATTTTCGGTGGTGCTGACCCATGCGTTGCATTCGTCCGGCACCGTTGTCGATGGCAAGAGCATTTATCTGGGCAATCCGAACGGGCTTGTGATCAAGCATAAGGGCTCGCCCACGCTCTACCACATGGGGGATACCGAATTGTTCTCTGATATGGCGCTGATTGCCGAGCTTCATGCGCCGGAAATTGTGCTGATTCCGATTGGCGACCGGTTCACCATGGGGGCAAAATCGGCCAGCATCGCGCTCAACCGCTATCTCAAGCCGAAAATGGCCCTGCCGATTCATTTTGCCACTTTCGGGCTGCTGGCGGCCAATAGTGATGCTTTTGCGGCGGAAATGGCGGGTTCCCCGACACAACTGCTGCTGCCGAAGGTGGGCGAGACGCTGAGTTTTTAGAAAATTCCCTCTCCCCTTAAAATAAGGCGAGGGTGAGGGGCTTAACCGCACAATCCGAATGGCCCCGCACAGGGCAAAATTTCAAGCGGTCTATTCCCCATGAGTCTGAGTTCCAGCAATGACATTTCCATGTTAAACGGAAAGAGAATGGCTGGAACTGAGGCATCATGAAACATATTCTCGAACAGTTGGAAGATCGTCGGGCCGAGGCTCGTCTGGGGGGCGGACAAAAGCGCATTGATGCGCAGCACGCGCGCGGCAAGCTCACCGCCCGTGAGCGCATTGACCTGCTGCTTGATCATGGCTCTTTTGAAGAATTCGACATGTTTGTGCAGCATCGCTGCGTTGATTTCGGCATGGACAACAACAAAGTGCCGGGCGACGGCGTTGTCACCGGCTGGGGCACAGTCAATGGCCGCGTTGTCTATGTGTTTGCCAAGGATTTTACGGTGTTCGGTGGCTCGCTCTCCGAGACCCATGCCGCCAAAATCACCAAATTGCAGGATATGGCCCTTAAAAACCGCGCGCCGATCATCGGACTTTTTGATGCGGGCGGGGCGCGCATTCAGGAGGGCGTCGCGGCGCTGGGGGGCTATGGCGAGGTGTTTCAGCGCAATGTGCTGGCCAGCGGCGTCATTCCGCAAATCTCGCTGATTATGGGCCCCTGCGCTGGCGGCGATGTCTATTCTCCCGCCATGACCGACTTCATCTTCATGGTGCGGGACACGTCCTATATGTTTGTCACCGGTCCGGATGTGGTGAAAACCGTCACCAATGAAACCGTGACCGCCGAGGAGCTGGGCGGAGCGTCTGTCCACACAGTCAAATCCTCCATCGCCGATCGCGGTTATGACAATGATGTCGAGGCGCTGTTGCAGATGCGCCGCCTGATTGACTTTCTGCCCGCCAGCAATACCGCCGAACTGCCGGAATGGCCGAGCTTTGACGATGGCGACCGCATGGACGCCTCGCTCGACACATTGATTCCCGACAATCCCAATAAGCCTTATGACATGAAAGAGCTGATTTTAAAGATGGTCGATGAGGCCGATTTCTTTGAAATTCAGGAAGCTCATGCCAAAAACATCATCACCGGCTTTGCCCGTATGGAGGGGCGGCCGGTGGGCATTGTCGCCAATCAGCCGATGGTGCTGGCCGGCGTGCTGGATTCGGATGCCTCGCGCAAGGCAGCGCGCTTCGTGCGGTTCTGCGATTGTTTCAACATTCCGCTGATCACGCTGGTGGACGTGCCGGGCTTTTTGCCGGGCACAGCGCAAGAATATGGCGGCCTGATCAAACATGGCGCGAAGCTGCTGTTTGCCTATGCCGAGGCCACAGTGCCGAAAGTCACCATCATCACCCGCAAGGCCTTTGGCGGCGCTTATGACGTGATGGCCTCGAAACATCTGCGCGGGGATGTCAATTATGCCTGGCCGACCGCGCAGATTGCGGTGATGGGGGCCAAGGGCGCGGTGGAAATCATCTTCCGTGGCAATGATGCCGAGGTGATTGCCCAGAAAACCGCTGAGTATGAACAGCGTTTCCTCTCGCCTTTCGTGGCTGCCGAGCGCGGCTATATTGACGAGGTGATCATGCCGCATGGCACCCGCAGGCGCGTGGCCCGCGCGCTGGCGATGCTGCGCGGCAAATCACTCGAAAATCCATGGAAGAAGCACGATAATATTCCGCTTTAGAGTCTGTTGTCTTGAGAGGCAATCATCTCCCTCGCCCCGCTGGCGGGGAGAGGGTTGGGGTGAGGGGCATTGGATTTATGTCCTTCGGCCCATCCTTCGAGACGGCCTGCGGCCTCCTCAGAATGACGGGGAGAAGGAACGCTCACAGTGCGTTTCCACCTCAAAATAGCAGGTCTAAAGGCAACAGACTCTTTTCCCTTAAAAGGCAACAGACTCTCAGGTGCAGGTCGTCCGCTGGGCTTTGTCGTTTCGCTGAGCAGTGGGAGAGGCTCAGGCGGGTTCTTTCTGCTCCTGCCATTCCAGCGTGATGACTTTGCGGTTTTCAATGGTCAGTGCCAGACGGCCATGTTTGAGCTCTATAGCGCGCAGGCCGAAAATATCCCGCCGCCAGCCCTGCAGCGCCGGAATATCGGCGCTGTCGGACAAGGCGATAGCTTCCAGATCATCCACCGTTGCAATCATTTTGGCGGCGACACCGGCCTCTTCGGCCACCTGCCGCAGCAGCACCTTCATCAGTTCAACGGTTGCGCCATTGGTATTGTTGCGGTGGTCGCGCTCGATTTTGGGCAGAGTTTTCGGGTCGCGCGCCAGACCGCGCTGAATAGCCGCCAGAATGTCAATTCCGGACTTTGACCGCTCCATGCCGCGTGGAAATGCACGCAGCGAACCGAGTGTTTCGGCATCCTTGGGGGCGGCCATGACAATTTCAAGCATGACATCGTCTTTAAGCACGCGCGAGCGCGGCACATCTTTGCTCTGCGCCTCGGCCTCGCGCCAGGCGGCCAGTTCCATCAGCACCGCAAGGTCGCGCGGCTTGCGGATGCGGCCCTTGTAACGCTCCCAGGCGCGGTCGGGGTGCTGCTCATAGGTGGCAATGCTGGTGAGGGTTTTCATCTCGTCCTCCAGCCAGCTGTGACGGTGTGTTTTCGTCAGCTTTGCATCGAGATGTTTGTAAATATCACGCAAATGGGTGACATCGGCAATGGCATAATCCACCTGTGCGGCAGAAAGCGGGCGGCGAGTCCAGTCGGTAAAGCGGGAGGATTTGTCGATGGACACCTTGCAAATGGCCTGCACCAGTTCGCTATAGGCCACCTGATCGCCAAAACCGCAAACCATAGCCGCAACCTGCGTATCAAATACCGGCGCGGGCAGGGATTTGGACAGGTTCCAGATGATTTCAAGGTCCTGCCGCGCGGCATGAAACACTTTGACCACGTTTTGATTACGCATCAGCTCGAAAAAGGGTGTCAGGTCCAGTTCGGGCGCCAGCGCATCCACGGCCACGGCCTCGCTCTCGGACGCAAGCTGGATGACACAAAGTTTCGGCCAGAAGGTCGTTTCCCGTAAAAATTCGGTATCAACCGTCACGAAAGAATGCTGCGCCAGTCGCTGGCAGGTCTGGCTGAGGGCGTGTGTCGTTGTTATCAAAGGCATGGAGGCGGTCTATAAACCAAAACAGCCGCCTCTGCGAGAGCTTTATCGTTTATTTTCAGAAACTTTAGCCAAATGCGCCCGAATCTGTGAAGTGAACGCCTGCGGCGGTCATGCGTTGCATGGCTGTATTTAACGAGCCGTTCTGGTCAATCGCGCGGCACAAATCGCTGATGACACAGGTTTCAAACCCTGCCTGCGCCGCATCCAGCGCCGAAAAGGCCACGCAGAAGTCTGTGGCAAGGCCCGCCAGAAACAGACGTTTCAGCCCGCGCTCCCGCAGATAGGCGGCAAGGCCGGTGCGGGTCACGCCGTCGGCTTCGACAAAGGCCGAATAAGAGTCGCTATGCCCATGATAGCCTTTGCGCAGAATCAGCTCGGCTTTTGTCGGGTTGAGCGCCAGTTCAGCCCCGTGACTTCCCATGATACAATGATCGGGCCAGAGAATTTGCGGGCCATAGGGCAGGTCGAGGCTCGAAAAGGCCGGTTTGCCATGGGTCGAGGCAAAGGAAATATGGTTCGGCGTGTGCCAATCCTGCGTTAAAAGCACATGCTCAAAGCGCTGTGTCAGGGCGTCTATAGGCGCAAGAATGTCATGGCCGCCCGTCACAGCCAATGCGCCGCCGGGCAAAAAATCATATTGCAGGTCAATCAGCAGCAGGGCGTCGGTTTGAAATATGTTCATGCGCGCATAGTAGAGCATTTCAGATTTAAGTGGAAGCTGGTGTGAGCGTTCCCTCTCCCCGTCATCCTGAAGAGGCCATAAGCCGTCTAGAAGGATGAAGGGGCGAGAGGGGTAGACACAGCACAAAATTTACCAGACTGTTTTGAAATTTTACTGCAGATCCGGCAGATTGTCCTCAATGCTGGCGCGGTGCTGCTCATATTGCGCGGGCAGTTTCAACGCCTGTCCCAGTGAGGCGAGGGGTTCATCCACCGTAAATCCCGGGGCGTCGGTGGCAATTTCAAACAAAACGCCTGAAGGCTCACGAAAATAGACCGAGCGGAAATAGTTCCGGTCTTTCTGTTCGGTCGAGGCAATATGCAGCGCCTTGATCTGCGCCGCCATACCCGCCTGATCAGCATCCGTTGCGGCGCGAAAGGCAATGTGATGCACCGTGCCGGCGCCATGGCGTGCAGGCTCCGGATCCTCATGGGTCAGCAGGTCAATATACTGGCCCAGCGGCTCGCCACTGGCTGCTGAAAAGCGCAGGCGGGTGAAACCATTGGCGCTGGCCCGGGAGAGTTCTGTCCAGCCCAGCCCTTTGGCCATGACCTCAGCGGTTTTTTCAAGCTGGCTCACCAGCAGGGTCGCGCCATGAATGCCGCGGATGGCATGTTCTGCGGGTAAGCCGTTCAGGCCCCAGCCCAGTTTATGCTCTGTAGTGTCTGCTTCAATCAGCTCCAGCGCCAGCCCGTCCGGATCATGAAAGGCAATGACCGGAGTCCGGACATTGGTGTCGAGCGCAAACACCACATTCTGCTCGGCCAGATGGCGCGTCCAGTAGCCTGCGGAACCCGCCGGAATTTCAAAGGTGATGGCCACAACCTCACCCGCGCCAGCTTTGGCTTTGGGCACACCAGCCCAAGGGAAAAACGTCATAATTGTGCCTGCCGCGCCGTTTTCATCGCCATAATAGAGATGATAGGTGCCCGGATCGTCAAAATTCACAGTTTTTTTGACCAGACGCAGCCCCAGCACCGTCTGATAAAAATGCAGATTGACCTTCGGGTCGCCGCAAATGGCGGTGATGTGATGAATGCCTGAGGATTTGAACATGATGCGCTCCTTCTGGCTTCAGATTGCACAGGGCCGGGCGTTTTGCCAGTGGGGCAAATCCGGCTTGCTGAAATGCAAGCAAGTCCGCCGCGTGCCGATGTTCAATTTTTATAAAGCATAGGTTTCAGCACACGCTTAACCCTGTCTGCACATGCTGACGGGTAAGTCCTGCCTGCGGGGCAAAGATTCATAAGTTGGCAAGAAGCGGGGTGCAGATTGGAGTTCAGACCATTGAGGGCAATGTGCATAGAGTGCACATGCGGATCGAAAGGGGCAGATATGACCGGAATTGCACAAGAAACAGCCGCCAAGGCGCTGGAACCATGGGCCCAGCTCTTGCTGGATGTGATGCGTGATAGCATCACCGCAGCCTCCGTTGGCGTGGAACAGGTGCGCCTGCTGCATCGCAGCTTTGCCGGAGACACGGCGCTGACCCGGGCGGAAGCGGAGGTTCTGTTTTGTCTGGATGCCGCGATTGCGGATAAGTGCCCGGAATGGACAGCTTTTCTGGTTGAAACCATCACCGATTATGCGGTCTGGCAATCGCGCCCCACCGGCGTGCTGTCGGATGAACTGGCCGAATGGTTGCTGGTGAAAGCCGATCATTCCGAGAATATTTCGGCTCTGGCGGTGCTGGTGAATATTGTGTCCGAGGCCGGACATGTGCCGGGCTGGTTTGTGGCGGCGGTGCGCGGGCGCATTGCGCGCGGCTGGCGCGGGGTTCGCGAGGCGCTGGCCGCACATCTGTCTCAGGCCGCATAGCAGGCATGTTGCTTATGTCCGTTGCGCGGCGGACATAGTATTTTTTAAAAAAAGGCCTATATGAAGGGGATATTTTTCCTTGCATAGGCCTTCAATGACCCTCTCCACTGCTGTATCTGCCGCCGCCGCACATAAGCCCCGTGTGCAGACCAAAGGTTCTTTAACGGAAACTGTCCGCAATCTCTGGCCCTATATCTGGCCCTCGGACCGTGTGGACCTGAAAATGCGGGTGGTCTGGGCCACGGTTTTGCTGTTTGCCGGCAAGCTGGTGACCATGGCCATTCCCTATTCCTTCAAATGGGCCACGGATTCGGTGGTCGGGGATGCCGGGCTGAAATCCATTCCTTTGCCGGAGTTTATGACCGGCGCCATAGCCTTAACCGTGCTTTATGCGGTTTTACGCATTGTGATGGCGCTGTTCACACAGGGGCGGGACGCGCTTTTTGCGGCTGTGGCGATGAATGCGGTGCGGCGGCTGGCGGCTGAGGTGTTTGTGCATATGCACAACCTGTCGCTGCGCTATCATCTGGAGCGCAAAACCGGCGGGCTGACCCGCGTGCTGGAGCGTGGCCGCGCCGGTATTGAAACCATTGTGCGCATGTCGATGCTGACCGCCGTGCCGACACTGGTTGAATTTGTGATGATTCTGGGCGTGATGTTTTACACCTTCGACTGGCGCTATGCGCTGGTCGTCACGCTGATGATTATCGCCTATCTCTGGTATACGACGGTGGCCACCAACTGGCGCATGGCTATCCGCAAAACCATGAATGAGAGCGACAATGACGCCAATACCAAGGCGATTGACAGCTTGCTCAATTACGAAACCGTCAAATATTTTGGTGCGGAAAAGCGCGAATCCGAACGCTATGACAAGAGCATGGCGAAATTCGAGAAATCCTCGATCAAAACCTATACATCGCTGGCGATGCTCAATTTCGGTCAGGCGGTGATTTTCACGCTGGGTCTGGCCGCTGTCATGGCCATGTGCGTGGCCGGTATCCGCTCCGGCCATAATACGGTGGGCGATGTGGTGCTGATCAACACCATGATGATTCAGCTCTCGCAGCCCTTGAATTTCATGGGGATGCTCTACCGTGAGGTGAAACAGGCCACCATTGATATTGAGGCCATGTTCGCCATTCTCGATCAGAACCCCGAAATCAAAGACCATCCCAATGCGCCCGCCCTCAAGGTGGGGCATGGCGACCTGCAGTTTGATGATGTGCATTTTGCCTATGATCCGGCGCGCCCGATTCTGAAAGGCGTGTCCTTCACTGTGCCCGCAGGCCATACGGTGGCGATTGTCGGCCCGTCAGGGGCTGGCAAATCCACCTTGTCGCGGTTGTTGTTCCGCTTTTATGAGCCGCAGGCGGGGCGCATTCTGATTGACGGGCAGGACATCAGCGCCGTGCAGCAAAAGAGCCTGCGCGCGCAGATCGGCATGGTGCCGCAGGATACAGTGCTGTTCAACGACACCATCGGCTATAATATCCGCTATGGCCGCTGGGAAGCCAGCGAGGATGAAGTGCGAGAGGCGGCGCGTCTGGCGCAGATCGACACATTCATCCGCTCGATTCCGCATGGCTATGATGCGCAGGTGGGTGAGCGCGGGCTGAAATTGTCTGGCGGCGAGAAGCAGCGCGTGGCCATTGCCCGCACCATTTTGAAATCGCCGCCGATTCTGGTGCTGGATGAAGCCACCTCCGCGCTGGACAGCTTCACCGAGCGCGAAATTCAGGACGAGCTGGAGCGTATTTCCAAGGGCCGCACCACGCTGGTCATCGCGCATCGCCTCTCGACTGTGGTCAATGCCGATCAGATCATCGTGCTGGACGGCGGGCAGATCGCCGAGCGCGGCACGCATGAGGAACTGCTGGCCCGGGGCGGCATTTACAATGCGCTGTGGAACCGCCAGCGCGAGGTGGACGAAGCGCGCGAGAAATTGAAGGCGGCGGGCGCGGTTTAGAGCCTGCAGTTTTGAGGTGGAAACACACTGTGAGCGTTCCTTCCCCCCGTCATCCTGAGGCTCTCGAAAGGCTGCCAGCGGGGCATGCTCAGAGCTTGGATTAATGCACGCAACGTGGATACGCGGGCCAAGCCCGCGCATGACGTTTTGTGCCGTGAGTAGCCACGTCATGGCTAAGTCCCCGGGTTTAACCCGGGGATGATCCGGCCATCCACGGTTTAAGGTTTGTCGCGCTGTTTTTCACGGGCTGGTGAGAATCCCCCATCTTCGCCTTTTGCTCAAGTAGACGCGGGGCTTAGGCTGGCCTAAAAGCAGGAGAGCTAAGTCAAGTTGGGGTGCCCATGTTCAAGAAGATTCTGATCGCCAATCGCGGAGAAATCGCCTGCCGTGTCATCAAGACGGCGCGGAAAATGGGCATTCAAACCGTTGCCGTCTATTCGGATGCCGATAAGGACGCGCTCCATGTCGAAATGGCGGATGAGGCGGTGCATATCGGCCCGGCACCCGCTGCCGAATCTTACCTTATCATTGAAAAAATCATCGCCGCCTGCAAACAGACCGGCGCCGAGGCCGTGCATCCCGGTTACGGCTTTTTGTCGGAGCGCGAAGCCTTTGCGCAGGCGCTGAAAGACAATAATATCGTCTTTATCGGCCCCAATCCGCGCGCCATTGCCGCGATGGGCGATAAGATCGAATCGAAAAAATTCGCCAATGCGGCCAAAGTATCGACAGTGCCCGGCTATCTCGGTGTGATTGAAAATGCCGAACATGCCGTGAAAATTGCCGATGAAATTGGCTATCCGGTGATGATCAAGGCCTCGGCG
>DAIMHB010000036.1:4624-10629 GCA_036723545.1 Beijerinckiaceae bacterium | reverse complement strand
AATCCTGGAATTAGCGTTTTCAATCACATCGCCGCATTCATGACAGGTCTCTCGCCTGAGCAGGCCACCGACGCGGCGAAGAACCTGTATAATGTATTCATCACCGGCCATGGCGTCATCATGATTTTCTTCATGGTTATGCCGGCCCTCATCGGCGGTTTCGGCAACTGGTTTGTGCCTCTGATGATCGGCGCGCCGGATATGGCCTTCCCGCGCATGAACAACATCTCGTTCTGGCTGCTGCCAGCCTCCTTCACACTGCTCATCATCTCGATGTTCGTGGAAGGCGCTCCCGGCATGAACGGATTTGGCGGGGGCTGGGTGATGTATCCGCCGCTGTCCTCCAATGTCGGCCATCCCGGCCCGTCGATGGACTTCGTGATTCTGTCGCTGCATCTGGCGGGCGCTTCGTCCATTCTGGGCGCGATCAATTTTATCACCACCATCTTCAACATGCGTGCACCGGGCATGACCCTGCACCGTATGCCGCTGTTTGCATGGTCGGTGCTGATCACCGCCTTCCTGCTGGTTCTGTCCCTGCCCGTGCTGGCTGGCGGCATCACCATGCTGCTGACAGACCGCAATTTTGGCACCACATTCTTTGATCCGGCGGGCGGCGGTGACCCGATCCTGTTCCAGCATCTGTTTTGGTTCTTCGGTCATCCGGAAGTGTATATTCTGATCCTGCCCGGCTTTGGCATCATCAGCCACATTATTTCCACCTTTTCCAAGAAGCCGATTTTCGGCTATCTCGGCATGGCCTATGCCATGGTGGCCATTGGTGTGGTCGGCTTCGTGGTCTGGGCCCATCACATGTATACGGTGGGTCTGTCGCTCAACACCCAGCGTTACTTCGTATTCGCCACCATGGTGATTGCGGTGCCGACGGGTGTGAAGATCTTCTCATGGATTGCAACCATGTGGGGGGGATCCATCAGCTTCCGCACACCGATGATCTGGGCGATCGGCTTCATCTTCCTGTTCACCATTGGCGGTGTGACCGGCGTTGTGCTGGCCAATGCGGCTGTGGATCGTGCGCTGCATGAAACCTACTATGTGGTGGCCCATTTCCACTATGTGCTGTCACTGGGTGCGGTGTTCTCGCTGTTTGCGGCATGGTACTACTGGTTCCCGAAAATCACCGGTTATATGTATAGCGAAAAGCTCGGAAATCTGCATTTTGCCTTCATGTTTGTGGGTGTGAATCTCACCTTCTTCCCGCAGCATTTCCTCGGCCTTGCTGGTATGCCGCGCCGCTACATTGACTATCCGGATGCCTATGCGCTGTGGAACTACTGGTCGTCGGTCGGCTCCTATATTTCCACAATCGGCGTGGTGATCTTCCTTGCGACGATTGTCGAGGCCTTCGCCAAGAAGCGCATCGCCGGCGACAATCCGTGGGGTGTGGGTGCAACAACTCTGGAATGGACGCTGCCCTCGCCGCCGCCCTTCCACCAGTTTGAAACCCTGCCGCGCATTACCGGCGCTGACCACTGAGCGTTCAAAACTGAAAATAGCGTGTCACCCCCTTAAAATTTAAGGGGGTGACTCATTTGTAAAGCAGCGTCAAAGGCACAAAATTATGCGCGAAGCCGCCACAGGTTCGGGGACAGACCTGCCCGACACTCACCGCATTTCATTGGCTGGCCCTGCTGATTTTATTGCCCTGCTCAAACCCCGTGTCATGTCGCTGGTGATCTTCACAGCCCTGACCGGAATGGCCATTGCCCCGCACAATCTTCATCCGCTGCTGGCTCTGTTTGCCCTTATGGCCATTGCCGTGGGCGCAGGTGCCTCGGGCGCCTTCAATATGTGGTATGATGCCGATATTGATGCCGTGATGAGCCGGACACAGAAACGCCCTATTCCCTCCGGTGTCATCACATCGGGGGAAACCCTCGGCTTCAGCCTGATTTTAAGCGGCTTTTCCGTCATGACCCTTGGCTTTGTGGCCAACTGGCTGTCTGCGGCTTTGCTCGCCTTCACCATTTTCTTTTATGCCGTTATCTACACAATGTGGCTGAAGCGCTCGACACCGCAAAATATCGTCATTGGCGGCGCGGCAGGTGCCTTCCCGCCCATGATTGGTTATGCGGCGATGAGTGGCAGCATCACATGGCAGAGCGTGGTTTTGTTTCTCATTATCTTCATGTGGACACCGCCGCATTTCTGGGCGCTGGCCTTGGTGAAATCTGCCGATTATGAAGCTGCGGCCATACCGATGATGCCCAATGTCAAGGGCAGTGCCCGCACCCGCCTCGAAATTCTGCTCTATACGATCGTGCTCGCACCTGTGGGTCTGCTGCCATGGTTTATGGGCTTTGGCGGCGTGGCCTATGGCTGCATTGCCGCCATCGGCGGCGCGGCCATGCTGGTGATGGCGGGCAGGGTTTATACAATCCGTGACGGCAAATTCGCCAATAAGGTGGCCATGCAGCTGTTTGGCGGTTCGATTCTTTATCTTTTCCTTCTTTTCGCTGTGCTGCTGGCAGAGCGTCTGGTTCCTCTCATCGGCATTTGGGCCGGCTGGATTAAATGATGACCAAACCCCTTCCCCCCCGCATTATGCTCACCCCCGAACAGGCCAAGGCGCGGCGCGCCCGCAACATTGCCATTGGCCTGTCTGTCGGTTTTCTTGTTATTGTGTTTTATGCCGTCACCATTATCAAACTGGGGTCGGCAGTTTTCCGGCAGGTCGGCTGATGATCAAAGCGAAACGCCTGACAGCGAGCATTGTTGTTGCCTCGGTCGCCGCTATGGTGGGCATGGCCTATGCGGCTGTGCCGCTGTATCAGGCCTTCTGCAAGGCCACGGGCTATGGCGGCACAACACAAACGGCAATTAAAGCACCGACACATTTGGGCAAACGCAGCATGAGCGTGCGGTTTGACGCCAATGTGGCCCCGGGCCTGAACTGGAGCTTCACACCCGAAACCCCCGCAATCGAATTGCAGGTTGGGAAAACAGCGACGGTTTTTTTCCATGTCCAGAACCTGAGCGACAGCGAGACAAGAGCCACAGCTGCTTATAATGTGGCCCCTGAAGTGATGGGCTCATATTTTGACAAGATCACCTGCTTCTGTTTCTCGGAACAAAAGCTCGGCCCGCATGAGGCTGCGGACATGCCGGTGGTGTTTTTTCTCGATCCGGCGCTGGATGCGGATGAGATGACAAAACAGGTCGATTCTGTCACACTCTCCTACACATTTTTTGCTTCTAAAAAACCGCCGCAGCCTTTAGCTTTACAGGCGGGAGCAAATCAACCAAAATTGTAAAAACAACATCAAGAATGCCCCATCTGCCATCTTGACCTGAGCGGTCAAAGAGGGCAAATGGCAAACAAGAACCAACTGAGCACCAGCACAACAGAGGTAAACCGGCTATGGCGGACGCCCATTCAAAACCAAATCACGATTATCACCTCGTTGATCCGAGCCCATGGCCGCTGGTCGCCTCGTTAAGCGCCCTTGTTACAGCCATCGGCGCCATCATGTGGATGAAGGGCCTGTCCGTTGGTGGCCTGAAAATGGGCGCCTATGTGTTCGGCGCCGGTTTTATCGGCATTCTCTATGTCATGGTGGCCTGGTGGAGCGATATCATCAATGAGGCCGAACATGGCGGCTTCCATACCCGCGTCGTGCAGATGAGCCATCGCTATGGCATGATTTTGTTCATTGCCTCGGAAGTGATGTTCTTTGTGGCCTGGTTCTGGGCGTTTTTTGACGCCAGCCTGTTTGCCGGCGAGGCACATCAATATGCCCGCGTGGAGTTCACCGGCGGTCACTGGCCACCGAAGGGCATTGAGGTGATCGACGCGTGGCATCTGCCTCTGCTCAACACTTTGCTGCTGCTGACCTCCGGCACCACAGTCACATGGGCGCATCATGCCTTGCTGCACAATGACCGCAAAGGTCTGGTTCAGGGCCTGCTGCTCACCATTATTCTCGGCGCATTGTTCACCTGTGTGCAGGCCTATGAATATGCCCATGCGCCTTTCGCCTTCAAAGGTTCCATTTATGGCGCAACCTTCTTCATGGCGACCGGTTTTCACGGCTTCCATGTGCTTGTGGGCACGATTTTCCTGATCGTCTGCCTGCTGCGCGCCGGCAATGGCCAGTTTACCGAAAAGCAGCACCTCGGTTTTGAATTTGCCGCATGGTACTGGCACTTCGTGGACGTGGTCTGGCTGTTCCTGTTCTCCTGCATTTATGTCTGGGGCTCATGGGGTGCAGCCGTCGAAGCCGCCGGTTAGGCTTTACCTGAAAATAACCACAAAGGGCGGCGATTATGTCGCCCTTTTTCATTTCAGGCCTCAGGTCTGATTGTAACGCGGGAGCAATCATGCAGGGCGACCTCTATCCACCCCTATCTCCCTATGCCACCGGCCTTGCCTGTAAATGCCCGCGTTGCGGCAACGGGCGGCTGTTCAAAGGTTTTATCGACATTCAGCCACGGTGCGAGGCCTGCGGCCTTGATCTGGCCTTTGCTGATGCCGGCGACGGCCCCGCGATTTTTGTGATGTTGCTGGCGGGCACGATTGTGCTGGGCCTATCCTTATGGATCGGAGCGATTTTTGACCCGCCCTACTGGCTGCAACTGCTGATTTGCCTGCCCCTGACGGCTTTTGTCTGTCTGGGCCTGCTGCGTCCGCTGAAAAGCCTGCTGGTCTCCTTGCAATATCGCAACAAAGCGGAACAGGGACGCCTCGACTCATGAGGCTCAGAGCTCTGATCTGGCCCAGCATTGCCGCCGCCTGTGCGCTTGGCTTGTTGCTGGGTCTGGGCTTCTGGCAGTTGCGCCGCCTCTCCGAAAAAGAAATGCTGATGGCCCGCATCGACGCGCGTATTCATCAGCCTGCCGTGTCGGTTCCGGATGAAGCGATGTGGCCACAGCTCAAGCTGGGCGATCTGGAGTATCAGCCTGTGCGCGTGAAGGGTGTGTTCCACCATGAGCACGAGGTGCTGGTGTTTGAGCCTGCGGGCAAAATCGCCGGTGAACTGGTGGCGCGCGGTTTTAATGTGCTGACCCCGCTTCAGCTTGAGTCCGGCGCAATCGTCATGATCAATCGCGGCTTTGTCACGGATGACTATGCTGATCCCGAACGCCGCAAAGCGGGGCAGATCAGCGGCGAGCAGACCATCACCGGCCTGCTGCGCCAGCCGGAGCGCCGCAATATGTTCACGCCGCCCGATAATCCGGCAAAAAACCAGTGGTTCACACAAGATCCGGCTGAAATTGCCGCCGCAAAGGGCCTTAGCCGCGTTGCACCCTTCATCATTGATGCCGACAAAACCGAAAATCCCGGCGGCTGGCCGCAGGGTGGCACAACTGTGATTGATATTCCGAACCGCCACCTTGAATATGCGGTGACATGGTTCGGACTGGCTCTGACTTTGCTCGGTGTTTATGCTTTTTTTGTGCGCGCACTGCTCCAGCGCACACGGCAAGATCAGACATCTGGCGCGTGAGCTTGCGAAAGGCCCTGTTTATCGGCTACATGCTGCCAAAAAGGAAGGATCGGTTCTGTGCATTACATTTCAACCCGTGGTCAGGCGCCCCGCCTAAACTTCGTTGATGCCTTGCTGGCCGGTTTGGCGCGTGATGGCGGCCTTTATCTTCCAGAGCATTACCCCGCTCTGACGGCGGCAGAAATTGCTGATTTTGCCGGCCAGCCCTATGTGGATGTGGCGGCCAAGGTGATCAGCAGCTTTACCGGCGACAGCTTTTCGCAGTCTGAACTCAAAGCCATGCTGACGAAGGCCTATTCCGGCTTTCGTCATGCGGCTCTTGCACCCTTGGTGCAGCTCGACAACAATCTCTTTGTGCTGGAGCTGTTTCACGGGCCCACACTGGCCTTTAAGGATGTGGCCATGCAGCTGCTGGGCCGGATGATGGATGCCGCGCTGAAAGCGCGGGGCCAGCGTGCCACCATTGTCGGCGCCACGTCGGGCGATACGGGCGCGGCCGCGATCGAGGCTTTTCGCGGGCTTGAGCAGGTGGATGTG
>DAIMHB010000036.1:0-4614 GCA_036723545.1 Beijerinckiaceae bacterium | reverse complement strand
GTGGATGTGTTCATTCTCTATCCGCATGGCCGCGTGTCGGACGTGCAGCGCCGCCAGATGACCACAGTGGCGGGGGACAATATCCACACCATCGCACTGGAAGGCACGTTTGACGATGCTCAGGCCATCGTGAAAGGCATGTTCAACCATCACCAGTTCCGTGATGAGCTGGCCCTTTCGGGGGTCAATTCGATCAACTGGGCCCGCATTGTGGCGCAGACGGTCTATTATTTCACCAGCGCCGTGGCTCTGGGTGGCCCGCACCGCAAAGTGTCCTTCTCTGTGCCCACCGGCAATTTCGGCGATATTCTTGCCGGTTATATCGCCAAGCGCATGGGCCTGCCGGTTGAGCGGCTGATGATCGGCACCAATGCCAATGATATTCTGGCCCGCGCCCTGCATGGCGGCACCTATGAGGTGCTGGGTGTGCAGCCCACCCAGTCACCGTCGATGGATATTCAGATTTCGTCCAATTTTGAACGGCTGCTGTTCGACTGCTATGACCGCGACCCCGCAGCCATTCGCACCCTGATGCAGACTCTGGCCCAGTCCGGCCAGTTCAGCTTGAGCGCGCCCGCGCTGGCCCGAATCAGAGCCGAATTTGACGCGGCCGCGATTGATGAGCCCGCCACGCGTGCCCAGATGCAGCGCACCTATCAGGACAGCGCTTACCTGCTTGATCCGCATACAGCCGTAGGGGTCGGCGCGGCGCGGCAGGTGCTGGCGCGCGACGGCGCAACGCCGGTGATTGTGCTGGGCACCGCCCATCCGGCCAAATTTCCTCAGGCTGTTGCGGCGGCAACCGGCGTTCATCCGGCGCTGCCCGCGCATCTGGCGGATTTGTTTGACCGCACAGAGCGATTTACGGTGCTTGCCAATGACCGGAGCGCGGTGGAGGCCTTCATCCGCCAGCGCTCACGCATTGAAAAAGCGTCGGCCCGCTCACAATCATGAGTCTGGCCAGTCTGCTCGGTCTGTATCCGGAGCCGGTGCTCACCGGCCCGTCGGTATTTTTGCGCCCGCCCGTCATGGATGATTTTGCGCAATGGCAGCAGTTGCGGGAGAACAGCCGCGCGTTCCTTGTGCCATGGGAGCCCAGCTGGCCGGAAGATGATCTCACGCGGTCCGCCTTCCGGATGCGGGTCAAAGGCGCGGATCAGGACCGCGCTTTGGGCGATGCGCATACATTTTTTCTGTTCCGCACATCGGACAAAGCACTGATGGGCGGCTTGACTCTGGGCAATATCCGCCGCGGCGTCGCCCAGACCGCAACGCTGGGCTATTGGATGGGCGAGGCCTATGCCGGCCAAGGCTATATGCGTCAGGCGGCGGCGCGCGCGCTTCAGTTTGCATTTTATGAACTTCGACTGCACAGAGTCGAGGCGGCCTGCCTGCCGCATAATCTGCGCTCGCTCTATGTGCTGCAAAGGCTTGGTTTTCAGAAGGAGGGACTTGCGCGCGCCTATCTCGAAATCAATGGCCGCTGGGAAGACCATGTCCTTCTGGCCATTTTAGACAGCGACCATGCGACTCATAGAAAAGCCTAAATTCTATGGGGATAAGCTGTGGCTTGCCCTTGTGGTGGCAAGGCGCTACCAGTCACATAGGCCTGAGCATATGCTCCGGCAAACAGAATTGTTCCAGATAAGAATTTTAAGGCTTATGGCGGTTTTCAAACGACATATTTTGGCTTGGATCGGCGCATGGATGATGCTCACGCTGTCCATCACAGCGGGCTGGGCTGTTGAGGCCGTGCGCGTAACCCCCGATGTCAATGCTGTTGATCTCACGCCGGTGATTGAACGCAACAGCCAGCAAAGCGACTCGATCCAGATTTCGACCGCGCCCGGTGCCGACGGCATTGTCCGGCGCATTGAGGTGCAGGCCAAGGAAAAGGGCGGGCATCCCAACTGGATGGTTTTTGCTCTGACCAATGATACTGATGAGCAGATTGACAGGCTTATTGTCGCGCCGCATTTCAGGCTGGTGGATTCCGGCGTGATCTGGCCCGATCTTGGCGCAACACGCATTTCGGCCATTACTGCAAGTCAGGGGTTTGCCCCCGAGCGGCAGGACAGTCCCGATGCCGACGTGTTTTTGCTCACCATCGACCCCGGCACCACCGTCACCTATATTGCCGAATTGCGCACACCTGTGCTGCCGCAGGTCTATATGTGGGATACGGATGCATATAAAGAAAAAATCACCAGTCTGACGCTGTATCACGGCATTATTATCGGCATTGCAGGGCTTTTGGCGCTGTTTCTCACCATTGTATTTGTGGTGAAGGGTGCGGTGATTTTTCCGGCTGCGGCCGCACTGGCTTGGGCTGTTTTTGCCTATGTCTGTATTGATTTTGGCTTCTGGCATAAAATTTTTGCCACATCCGATGAAGCGGACCGAATCTGGCGCGCCGCCACGGAGGCCACACTGGCCGCCACCCTGCTGATCTTTCTTTTTGCCTATCTCAACCTCAACCGCTGGCATGTGCGTTTGTCGCAAATTGCCTTTGTCTGGCTGGTGCTGCTCGGCGGGCTGATTGCCACAGCCGTTTATGATGCGCCAGTAGCCGCAGGCGTGGCCCGCCTGTCGCTGGCCACCATTGCAGGGGTGGGTTTTCTGCTGGTGATCTATTTGGCAACCCATCGCTATGAGCGGGCGGTCATGCTCATTCCAACATGGTTTCTGCTGCTTCTCTGGACAACAGCGGCGGGATTTACGGTCACGGGCACCCTGACCAATGATCTGGTCTCACCGGCGCTGATCGGCGGCCTTGTGCTGATTGTGATGCTGATCGGCTTCACCGTGATGCAGAACGCCTTTGCCAGTGGTGTGCTGGCCATGGGCTCGGTGTCGGATCAGGAGCGCAAAGCGCTGGCCCTGACGGGCTCCGGCGATATTGTATTTGACTGGGATGTGCCGGGCGACCGCACATTTGTCTCGCCGGAGGTGGAAACCCAGCTTGGTCTCAAGCGTGGCACGCTGGAAGGGCCGGCGTCCGGCTGGTTTGAAATATTGCATCCGCTGGACAGGGACCGCTATCAGGCGGCGCTGGACATGATTTTGGAGCAACGATGTGGCCGCGTATCACAAAATTTTCGCCTGCGCGCATCGGACGGCCATTATGGCTGGTATGAGCTCAAAGCGCGCCCCGTTGTGGGTGCGGATGGCGAGGTTTTACGGCTGATCGGCACATTGACCGATATATCCATGATCAAAACAGCCGAGGAGCGCCTGCTGCAAGACGCGGTGCATGACAATCTGACAGGCCTGCCCAACCGTGAGCTGTTTCTTGACCGGCTGGAAACCGCCCTCGGACAAGGCCAACGCGAAAAAAGCCTGCGTCCCACCGTTATCACCATTGATCTTGACCGCTTCAAGCAGGTGAATGACGCCATTGGTCTGGCCATGGGCGATTCAATCTTGCTGACACTCGCCCGCCGCCTTGGCCGACTGATCAAATCGCAGGACACGCTGGCCCGCATTTCCGGCGACCAGTTTTCCGCCATCATCATCTCGGAACAACATTCCAACCGCATCACAGACCTTGCGGACATGATGCGCAAGGCGATCAGCACTCCGATCATGCTGGCTGAACGCGAGGTTTCGGTTACTGGTTCGGTCGGACTGGCCCTGTTTGACCCGCATCTGCACCTCAAGCGTGACGACATGCTCAAGGATGCGGAAATGGCCACGGCCTTTGCCAAGCGCGCGGGGGGCAACCGTGTGGAAATTTTCGTTCCGGATATGCGCTCGCAACGATCCGACCGCATGTCGCTGGAGGCAGACCTGCGCCGCGCATTGGAGCGCGGAGAAATCAAGGTGTTTTTCCAGCCGATTGTGAAGCTGGAAGACCGCACTGTTGCCGGTTTCGAGGCGCTGCTGCGCTGGGACCACCCCCGCCTCGGGCGGCTTGCACCGTCTGAATTCATCCCGCTGGCCGAAGAAACAGGTCTGATCATTGATCTGGGCCAGTTTGTGCTGGACCGGACAGCGCGAGAACTGGCAGCCTGGCAGCTGGCTCTGGATGTTGAGCCGCCGATCTTCGCCAGTGTCAACATCTCCTCACGGCAACTGCTGCGCCATGACCTGCTGATGGATGTCAAAGCCGCCCTGACCCGCTCACAGGTGAAAAAAGGCAGCCTCAAACTGGAACTGACTGAAAGTCTGGTGATGGAAAATCCGGAATATGCAACCCAGATTCTCAACCGGATTCATGATCTGGGCGCCGGACTGTCGCTTGATGATTTTGGCACCGACTATTCATCCCTGTCCTATTTGCAGCGCTTTCCGTTTGACACGATCAAAATTGACCGCTCCTTTGTCAAACATGATGCCAGTGGCCGCCGCCCGATCTTGCTGCGTTCGATCATTCAGCTTGTGCATGACCTTGGCATAGAGGTTGTGACCGAAGGCATTGAGTCGGAGTCGGATGCTGTTGAGCTGGCCCAGTTGGGCAGCGAATTTGCCCAGGGCTATGCTTTCGGCCAGCCGATGAGTGCGGCAGAAACCCGCAAATTTCTTGGCGCCGCCCCAGATCAGGCTTAATCCATGACCAAACCGGCTCTCAAAGTGTTGCTCTGTGCCCCGCGCGGGTTTTGCGCCGGTGTTGTG
>DAIMHB010000035.1:0-11077 GCA_036723545.1 Beijerinckiaceae bacterium | reverse complement strand
GAACTCTTCATCGTCGAGGGGGATTCGGCCGGTGGCTCGGCCAAACAGGCGCGCAACCGCGCCACACAGGCTGTGCTGCCTTTGCGCGGCAAAATTCTCAACGTGGCCTCGGCCACGCGCGACAAGCTGGCCGCCAATCAGCAGATCGGCGATCTGGTGCTGGCGCTGGGGTGTGGCAGCGGCAGCCATTATAAGGATGGCGAGCTGCGCTATGAGAAAATCATCATCATGACCGACGCCGATGTGGACGGCGCTCATATTGCCTCGCTGCTGATTACATTTTTTTACCGACAAATGCCGAAACTCATTGATAACGGCCACCTCTATCTGGCTGTGCCCCCCCTCTACCGCCTGACGCAGGGCACCAAAACCGTTTATGCCCGCGACGAAGCCCACCGAGAGGAATTGCTCAAAACAGTCCTCACCGGTCGCGGCAAGGTGGAGATCAGCCGCTTCAAAGGTCTTGGCGAAATGATGGCCAGCCAGCTGAAAGAAACCACAATGGATCCCGCCAAACGCTCTTTATTGCGGATTACGCTGGCCGATGCCGACCGCATGAGCACAGCGGACTCGGTTGAGCGCCTGATGGGCAACAAGCCGGAGGCACGCTTCACCTTCATTCAGGAACGTGCCGCATTTTCGACAGAACTTGTCGATATTTAAGGCTCTGTGAAATTACATATTTTTAACGTGCTTTGCGCCGCATATCAGACAATATATAGCGCATAAAACTGAACGAGAGTGATGATGCGCGATATTGACTCACAAAAATATGGCCATGTGGCTTTGTTCCTGCACTGGCTGATGGCCGCACTGATTATTTTTAATATTGCCGCAGCCAAACTCACCGAAGACCTTTCGCGCGAAACACGCGGGGTCTGGATGTACCAGCATAAGGCCGTGGGCACACTCATTCTCGGGCTGATAATCTGGCGCCTGATCTGGCGGCTGACGCATGATGTTCCGCCCCTGCCCGCCACTACGTCCAGGCTGAATGTATTTCTGGCCCATGCCGGACACTGGACACTCTATGGCCTGATGATCTTTGTGCCCCTCACCGGCTTCGTCAAGGAACTGGTGCGTGGGCGCGACATAGGGCTATGGCTGTTTGACCTGCAATCGCCTTTCACCAGCGATGTGGCCACTGCAAAAATATTTGGCTCGCTGCATGATCTGGCCGGAAACATCACCATGTTTCTTGTGGCGGGGCATATTATCATGGCGATTGTGCATCAATATTATCTGCGCGACAAGCTTATCAACCGCATGATGCCGTAACTCAATGGTTTTACGATCACAAATTAACTATAAGACAACTTATATTATTTTTTAATAGAAATTTAAGCTTAATAATATACTCTCTGTTTAGGATGTTATTAAGGACCAATATGATGTTTCGGATCGGGCTGTTTTATACGCACTCCTTGGGCGCTGCCCTTGAAAGATTTGCGCTGATTTTTGCCCTTTTCGCGCTGGTCGGGGTGATTGGCACCAATTATCTCGACAAAATCGGTTATGGCTCATCCAAATCGACTCCGCAAAATGTGGCACAGGCAAGCCCGACGGCGGCAAGCCTGCTGGCCGGAATGGGCTCACTGGATAGTCCGGGTACTCCCGGAGCCCCTGTGTTCAACAATGTTGACACTTCATCCACCGCCTCGATCAGCAGCGTGAGCAACGGCACTGTTGTGCTGGACCCCTGCACCGGCAAGCGCAAATAAATCCGGTTTTACAGGCCCATAACAGAACAACATAAGCATTTAACCGCCGGCCTGTGCCCTTTGCGGGCACATTAAGCCCGAAAAAGAGAACTTATTCGGCTCATTTTTGACCAAATGATTGACATTATTCATTTTTTGACCTAAAGCTGCGTTAAGGTACAGGAAATGAATGCGCGCTCTGTACCTGCCGTGTTGTTCGGATGGAATGATGCGGAATTCGGCTGGTGCTTCTGGTTTCGTTCGTGACAAATACGCCTCCTGAAGCCAGCAATGTCCAGACTTTCAATGCGCTTCGGAACCCGTCATACAATGATTTTTAGTGAACTTGGGCTGAGTGATAAAGTCCTGAACGCTGTGACAGCAGCCGGCTATACCCAACCAACCCCTATCCAGGAACAGGCCATTCCCTTCGCACTTGCCGGCCGTGACGTGCTCGGCATTGCCCAGACAGGCACCGGAAAAACTGCCGCCTTCACCCTGCCCATGCTCTCGCGGCTGGAAACCGGCCGTGCCCGTGCCCGTATGCCACGCACGCTGATTCTGGAGCCAACCCGCGAACTGGCCGCACAGGTGGAAGAAGCCTTTGTCAAATATGGCGTCAACCATAAGCTTTCAGTGGCCTTGCTGATTGGTGGTGTGTCCTTTGCCGATCAGGAAGCCAAAATCATGCGCGGCGCTGATGTGCTGATTGCCACCCCGGGCCGCCTGCTCGACTTTACGGAACGCGGCAAGCTGCTGCTCACCGGCATTGAGATCCTCGTCATCGACGAAGCCGACCGGATGCTGGATATGGGCTTCATTCCCGACATTGAGCGCATCTGCAAGCTGGTGCCATTTACCCGTCAGACCCTGTTTTTTTCGGCCACGATGCCGCCCGAAATCACCCGCCTGACCGAAACATTTTTGAGCAATCCGGCGCGTGTTGAGGTGGCCAAGGCCTCGTCCACCGCCCTCACCATCACACAGGGGCTGATCCCGACCCGCCGCGAGGCTGGCGAAAAGCGCGAGACCTTGCGCCGCCTGCTGCGCAGCGCCGTGGATCTGAAAAACGCCATCGTGTTCTGCAACCGCAAAAGCGAGGTTGCCGTCGTCTTCAAATCGTTGAGCAAACACGGTTTTGCTGTCGGGGCGCTTCATGGTGATATGGACCAGCGCGCCCGCATGGTCTCGCTGGATGCGTTTAAAAACGGCGCGATTGACGTGCTGGTCTGCTCGGATGTGGCCGCCCGCGGCCTTGATATTCCCGATGTCAGCCATGTGTTCAACTATGATGTGCCAACCCATCCGGAAGATTATGTGCACCGCATTGGCCGCACAGGTCGCGCAGGCAGGCTGGGCACCGCGTTGACGCTAGTGTCCCCTCCCGAACAGAAATATGTCGATGCGATCGAAAAGCTCATTGCGCGCAAAATCGACATTCTTGAAGCTGTGCCGGAGGGGGAATCTGCCAGCGAAGATGCGCCCGTGCGTCGCTCGCGCCAGCGCGGCAAACCCGGCGAACGCGCACAGGCCGAGCGCCCCATGCGCGCGCCGCGGGATGAGGGCCGCCCAGCGCGTCCACCACGGCGCAATGATCTGCCGGAATCGGAGACCCCTGCCGAACAGCCTGTGCGTCATGCAGCCCCCGTGCGGCCACAGCAACCTGCGCGCCCACATGCACCTGTGCGTCAGGACTCAGACAATATGCGCCAGCCCCGCTTTGAGCGGCGCCCTTACCGGCAGGACGATGACGGCCCCCCCGTTGGCTTTACCGATCACATTCCCTCGTTCCTGCTTCGCCCTGTGAAGCTGAAAAAAGATACGGATGCGGATGAGAGCGTTTAATGTGTTATAAGCTCTCAATAATTCCCTCTCGCATCCTTCGAGGCGGCCTACGGCCCCCTCAGGATGACGGTGGAGAAGAAAGGCTCTTTCAGAGCAAACCGTCTTACGCTTCTGCCCTTGTCGCAGACAGATCAACCGGCGTAATGGCCACGCTCTCGCCGCAACCGCAGGCGGAGGTTTGATTGGGATTGTTAAAAACAAAACCGCTGGAGAGTTTGCTGCTTTGAAAATCCATCTGCGTGCCGAATAAAAACAGCACGGCTTTCGGGTCAATCAGCAGGCGCACGCCTTTATCTTCCAGAATATCGTCATGCGGGCCGACCTGCTCTGCCCATTCCATAGTGTAGGACATGCCCGCACAGCCACCGTTTTTTACGCCAATGCGCAAGCCCGCGAGCGGCTTATCCGCATTGGCCATAATTTCCTGCACACGCGCAGCGGCGGCATCGGTCAGGCTCATGACCTTAAAACGTGAACCAGTTGCCATTGTTCGCTCCTGTCGCTGAGGGTAAAGGCCCCAAGACATATGCCTTAAAATAAGACTTTATTTTCAAATGTGAAGGGGCAACCGCTAAGTTACCACATATCCAGCGCCACGCGGGCTTCATCCGACATGCGGCTCTGGTCCCACGGCGGGTCAAACACCATATTGACCTTGGCCCCGGCAATGCCAGGCACGGCGGACACCGCCGTCTCCACCCAGCCGGGCATTTCGCCCGCCACCGGACAGGCGGGCGCCGTCAGGGTCATATCAATCGCCACAAAGCGGCTGTCATCAATTTCCACCCGGTAAATCAGGCCAAGCTCGTAAATATCGGACGGAATTTCCGGATCATAGACCGTTTTCAGCGCCGCGATAATGCCATCGGTCAGCGTGTCCATTTCGTCCGGCGTCAGCGTATCGGGCAATTCCACCACAGGGCGGTTGGGCATGAAGTCAGAACTTTCAGATTTCTGAATGTCGCTCATCTGTTCGTCCTCACGCAAATAAAGTTTGGGTTTTGATCAGGGCATCAGCCAGCGCATCAATTTCTGCACGGGTATTATACAGCGCAAAGGACGCGCGGCAGGTGGAGGTTGCGCCAAAGCGTTGCAACAAGGGCATGGCGCAATGGGTGCCCGCCCGCACCGCCACACCATAGCGGTCGATGATGGTGGCGACATCATGCGCATGGGCATTTTGCATCTCGAAGGCGACAATCGCGCCTTTGCCTTTGGCCTTGCCGATAATGCGCAGCGAATTGATCGCGCCGAGCCGTTCCATCGCATAGTCCCCCAGCGCCGCCTCATGCGCATGGATTTTGTCACGGCCCAGCGCCATTATATAGTCCAGCGCCGCACCCAGACCAATCGCCTGCACAATCGGCGGGGTGCCCGCCTCAAAGCGATGGGGCGGCTGGTTATAGGTGACATCGTCTTTGGTGACGGTGACAATCATCTCGCCGCCACCATTATAGGGCGGCAGCCTGTCCAGCCATGCGCGCTTGCCATAGAGCACACCGATCCCCGTGGGGCCATAGAGCTTGTGGCCAGTCATCACATAAAAATCGGCATCAAGATCACGCACATCAACATCAAGATGCACCGCGCCCTGCGAGCCATCCACCAGCACCGGAATGCCACGGGCATGGGCAATGCGAACCACGTCCTTGATCGGCACAACAGTGCCGAGCACATTGGACATATGCGTCATCGCCACCATTTTGGTGCGGGGGCTGAGGGCCTGCTCGAAGGCTTCGAGAGAGAAATTGCCCTCGTCGTCAACATCCACCCATTTCAGCACTGCGCCCTTGCGCTCACGCAGAAAATGCCATGGCACAATATTCGAGTGATGCTCCATGATCGAAAGAACGATCTCATCCCCCTCGCCGATATGATCCAGTCCGTAGCTGGCCGCAACCAGATTGATCGCCTCGGTCGCACCCTTGGTGAAGATGATTTCCTCCACCGAAGCGGCATTGATGAAGCGCCGCACAGTCTCGCGCGCCACCTCAAAGGCATCAGTGGCGGCATTGGCGAGATAATGAAGGCCGCGATGCACATTGGCATATTCGTGGGTATAGGCGTGGGTCAGGCGGTCCAGCACAGCTTTGGGCTTTTGCGCGGAGGCGGCATTGTCAAGGTAAACCAAGGGCTTGCCATAGACCTGTGTCGAGAGAATCGGAAAATCCGCCCGCACCGCATCAAGGTAATAAGGCGCGTTTTCGCTCATGCCGCAGCTCCATTGCGTGTGCTCAGCCAGCTATGAACCTTTGCCGCCAGAATTTCGCGCATGTCACTATCCGCAACAAAATCGAAAGCATCCACGGCAAAAGCCTCAATCAGGAGGCTTTCAGCCTCGGCTTTGGGCAGGCCGCGCGCCATCAGGTAAAACAACTGATCCTCATCCAGCTGGCCAACCGTTGCGCCATGACCGCAGACTACATCATCGGCAAAAATTTCCAGCTCCGGCTTGTTGCTCATGCTGGCTGTTTCCGACAGGCACAGTGTATTGCTTTTCATGACGCCGTCGGTTTTCTGGGCATGGGACTGAACAATAATCTTGCCCTGAAACACGCCCTTGGCCTCGCCATCGAGAATATGCTTGAACAGTTCGCGGCTTTCGCAATGGGGCGCGGCATGTTCCACCACCAGCGTTGTATCCGCGTGCTGGCTGCCTTTGAGCAGCGAGACACCGCGCAGGCCCGCCTTGGCATATTCGCCATTGAAGCGCACAAAGGCCTGACGCCGCGTGAGGCCGCCCCCCGCCACAAAGGCAAAACTGTTCAACACAGAGTGTTCCCCCAATGCCGCCGTGAAGGTGGAGACATGCACCGACGAATTGCCGCTCAGGGCCAGATGCTCCACCACGGCACCATCGGCAATGTCAAAATGCAGCAGACTGTTGATCTGGCCGGATTCGGCCCTTATATCCTCAATCAGCGTGAGCCGGGCATCTTTGCCCACGCGCACAACCACGCGGGTGGCAATCGAGGCTTTGCGCTTGAGTTTCAACACCAGACGCAAAGGCTCCGCCAGCACAACACCATCCGCAATGGTGATTTCGACACACTCAGGCGCAAAGGCCGTGTTCAAAGCCACCAGAGTGTCATCCTCGCCCAAAACCGGCGCGGCAATGGCCTGTGTGGTGACGCTCACGCCCTCGGGCAGATAGGCACTGCCGGCACAATAACCTTCAGCCAGCACCACCAGCGGATGCGGGTCTTTGGTGTTCAGCGCCATAGCCAGCGTGGCGGCATTGGGCTTCTCGCTGGGGGCGAGGGCCTCGGCCATCATGCGGCGCAGGTCGGTATAATGCCAGGCTTCAACCCGCCGGTTCGGCAGACCCGTTTTTTCAAACTGAGCAAAGGCGACAGTTTGGGCGGAAAAATCGCCCACATGCTGCGCTTTCAGCGCATGAAAATGCGCAATCAGCTGCGCTTCGGCATCCGTTCGCAAAATGGCAACAGGGCTCATCATGCAGCCTCGCTGACATAGTCACGATAGCCGTTCTTTTCCAGCTCATGCGCCAGTTCCGGCCCGCCGGACTTCACAATCTCACCCTTGGACATCACATGCACTGTGTCCGGCGTGATATGGTCGAGCAGGCGCTGATAATGGGTGATGACCAGAAAGCCGCGATCCTTGGCGCGAAGGGCATTGACCCCTTCCGACACCACGCGCAGCGCGTCAATATCAAGGCCGGAGTCGGTTTCGTCCAGAATGGCGAATTTAGGGGCCAGCAGCGCCATTTGCAGAATTTCCATCCGCTTCTTCTCGCCGCCCGAAAAACCGACATTGAGCGGACGCTTCAGCATATCCTGACTGATGCCGAGCTTGGCAGCGGCCTCGCGCACAAGGCGCATAAAGTCGGGCGTGGAGAGCGCATCCTCACCGCGCGCCTTGCGCTGGGCATTCATCGCCGCCTTCAGAAAGGTCATGGTGGCAACGCCGGGAATTTCCAGCGGATATTGAAAGGCCAAAAACAATCCGGCTGCGGCGCGCTCATGCGGCTCAAGCTCCAGAATATTGACACCATTGAGCCAGACCTCGCCGTCCGTCACCTCATAATCCTCACGTCCGGCAATGACATAGGAGAGGGTGGATTTGCCGGAGCCATTCGGCCCCATGATGGCGGCCACCTCGCCGTCCTGCACAGTGAGGTTCAGGCCATTCAGGATTTTCTTACCGTCGATTTCGACATGGAGATTTTTAACGATGAGCATTTTGATGTCTTTCTAAAATTTGAAAATTGTGAGTGGCACAGACACCCGTCACTCACCATCCCAATAATCCAACGAGCTGTCGGGACGGGCAATGTGCATAATGCTTGCGGCTCTCAATCCACCATCGGGCGGCACCATTGAGGAAACCATGAACTTATTGCTATCGGCATATTCCACCACATCCGGATCATTGCGGGTTGAAAAGGCCAGATAGTGCAAATCAGATGCGCCGCTATTGAGAATTTGATGGGCTGTTGCCTCGGCCGTTCCAGCGGGCGCAGATAAAACATCCCCTTTACGGATCGGATAGGTCTCCGGTCCGAAGCGATAATGCCCCTCACCCTCCAGAATCAAAAACATTTCCTCATTGGCATGATGGGCATGGCGCGGAAACGCCGTTTTGCCTGGCGGCACAATATGCAACTGACAGCCAAGTTTTTGCGCGCCAATACGCACGCCAATGCGCCCCAGTTTGGCTGAAAATTTGTCGCCATGCTCAGAGGTGCGCAAGGTTACATCAGCAATGTTCAGCACAGGTTTCATGATCAACCTTTCTTAATCTTATCAAAGCCGTTATAAGCGGGCTTGAATATGCCCCTCACCCTAACCCTCTCCCCATTCATGGGGAGAGGGAGCGCACCTCACCCCACGCTGCCTTCAAGCGAGATGGCGATCAGCTTTTGCGCTTCCACGGCAAATTCCATCGGCAGTTGCTGCAATACGTCGCGCACAAAGCCATTGACGATGAGCGCGGTGGCCTCCTCCGCGTCCAGCCCGCGTTGCAGGCAATAAAACAGCTGGTCTTCCGAGATTTTCGAAGTGGTGGCCTCATGCTCGAAGGTGGCCGAGGCATTGTTGCTCTCAATATAGGGCACGGTATGCGCGCCGCATTGATTGCCAATGAGCAGGCTGTCGCAATTTGTGAAATTGCGCGCATTCGTGGCTTTGCGATGGGCCGACACCTGCCCGCGATAGGTGTTCTGGCTGTGCCCTGCCGAAATCCCCTTGGAGATGATGCGGCTGGAGGTGTTTTTGCCCAAGTGAATCATCTTGGTGCCGCTGTCGACCTGCTGATAGCCATTGGAAATAGCAATCGAGTAAAATTCGCCGCGCGAATTGTCCCCGCGCAAAATGCAGGACGGATATTTCCATGTGATGGCCGAGCCGGTTTCCACCTGTGTCCAGGAAATTTTGGAATTGACGCCGCGGCAATCGCCGCGCTTGGTCACAAAATTATAAATGCCGCCCTTGCCTTCCGCGTCGCCCGGATACCAGTTCTGCACGGTTGAATATTTGATCTCCGCGTCATCATGGGTGATGAGCTGGACCACAGCGGCATGAAGCTGGTTTTCGTCGCGCTTGGGCGCGGTGCAGCCTTCAAGATAAGAGACATAAGCGCCCTTATCGGCGATGATCAGCGTGCGCTCAAACTGGCCGGTATTTTTCTCATTGATGCGGAAGTATGTGGACAGTTCCATCGGGCAGCGCACACCCGGCGGAATATAAACAAACGAGCCATCCGAAAACACCGCCGAATTCAGCGTGGCAAAATAATTATCCGTCACCGGCACCACAGTGCCCAGATATTTCTTCACCAACTCGGGATGATTATGCACCGCCTCGGAGAAGGAGCAGAAAATCACGCCGACCTTCGCCAGTTCGGCCTTGAAGGTGGTGGCCACAGAGACAGAGTCAAACACAGCATCCACCGCCACACGCGGTTTTTCAACACCGGCCAGAATTTCCTGCTCAAACAGCGGAATACCGAGCTTTTCATACACGCGCAGCAATTCAGGATCAACCTCGTCCAGCGATGTCGGGCCGGGGGTCGATTTGGGCGCGGCGTAATAATGCAGGTCCTGATAATCAATTTTCGGGTAATGAATGCGGGCCCAGTTGGGCTCCTGCATGGTCTGCAACCGGCGATAGGCGTCAAGGCGCCACTCTGTCAGCCATTGCGGCTCGTTTTTCTTGGCGGAAATGAACCGGACAATGTCCTCGTTCAGGCCTTTGGGTGAAAGATCGGACGCAATATCCGAGACAAAACCGTATTTATATTCGGTTACGTCGATGGACTTCACCTGATCGACGGTTTCTTGTACCGCTGCCATTTTACTCTCCTAAACCCGCACGGTTCAAGGCCGTGGGCTTCATGTTTACATAGCTAATTTTACGCGGCTTGCCAGTGTTATGCAGCATATTTACCACGACGCTCATTCACTTTTTTCATTATATCCGCAAAAGCCGCCTTAAAGAGGGCGAAATCCTCAGGCGCTGTTGCAAAACCAAAACTTATACGCAGCGCCCCGCCAGCCAGACCATCGGGCACAGCCATCGCCCTCAGAACATGCGACACCGCCACCTTGCCTGACGAACAGGCCGAGCCGGAAGACAGCGCCACCCCTGCCAGATCAAACTGGATCAGCAGGGTTTCCGCATGAGTGCCGGGCACCGCACAGCAGATCGTATTGGGCAGGCGCGGTGCATCTGCCCCTAACACCACAGCATCGGGGGCAAGCGCCAGAATATCGGCGATAAGCCGGTCGCGGATATCGGTTGCGAGGGCAGGTTCAGCCCGCGCCGCATCCGCCGCCGCGCCCAAGCCGACAATGGCGGCCACATTCTGTGTGCCGGCCCGCGCTCCCTTCTCCTGCCCGCCGCCCACCAGCGCAGGCGCGGCAATATGCAGCCCCTCGCGCGCCAGCACCACAGCGCCCGCACCCTTCGGCCCGCCAAATTTATGCGCCGAAAGCAAAAATATATCGGCACCGCTTTGCTCAAAGGACAAGGGCACCTTACCCGCCGCCTGCACCGCATCACACACCACAAGCCCGCCATAGGCATGAACCAGATCTGCCGCCGCTTTGAGAGGCTGAATCACACCAGTTTCATTATTGGCATATTGCAGGGCCAGCATCGGCCTGGCCTGCCCAAGCCCCTGAAGCCAGCGCTCCAGCGCGCCCAGATTGATCAGGCCATTTCCATCCACGGGCAGAATGGTCACGGCCTCCTCAGCGAAACGGTGACCCTTGAGCACACAGGCATGTTCCACCGCGCTCACAGCCAGAAGATCAAATCCGGCTTTGTCCTGACCCTCATGAATATGCGGCGTGAGGGCCAAATGCGCTGATTCGGTGCCCCCAGATGTGAAGATGACATGTTTGGCCTGCCCGCCCACCAGCGCGGCAACGGATTGACGCGCCTTTTCCATCAGACCGCGCACAGCCCGCCCCTCATGATGCACCGAGGAGGGATTGCCGACCATATCCAGCGCAGCCAGCATGGCCGCACGCGCCTGCGGGCGCAGCGGGGCGGTGGCATTATAGT
>DAIMHB010000034.1:0-11261 GCA_036723545.1 Beijerinckiaceae bacterium | reverse complement strand
GTTTAAAGTGGGTGACCGCGTGGCTTATGTTGCGCCGCTCGGGTCTTATAGCGAATTCAGAAACATAGACCCTAAACTCTTGATTAAATTGCCGGATGCGCTTTCTTATGACACCGGCGCGGCGATGATGCTGAAAGGCATGACCGCGTATTATCTGCTGCATATCACCTATAAGGTTAAGGCTGGCGATATAATATTGGTTCATGCGGCTGCGGGTGGTGTCGGCTTGTTATTGTGCCAGTGGGGCAAGGCGCTGGGTGCCCATGTCATTGGCACCGTGGGCTCAAAAGACAAGGTCAGGCTGGCGAAAGACGCCGGTGCGGATGACGTTATTCTCTATAATGAGGAGGATTGGGTCGCCCGCGTTGCTGAAATCACCAAGGGTAAGAAATGCGATGTCGTTTATGATGGCATCGGCAAAAATACATTCCCTGCCTCTCTCGACTGTATCCGTCCGCTGGGGCTTTTTGCCAGCTATGGCAGCGCCTCCGGCCCGATCGAAGCCTTCAATCCCGGGATATTGGCGCAGAAAGGCTCGCTGTTCATGACACGGCCAACGCTGAACACCTATACAGCTGAGCGCAAAGATCTCGTGCATATTGCGGGTGAACTGACCAAAGCCATCGCCAATGGCACGATCACCATCGATATTCATGCGCGTTATCCACTGAAGGAGGCGGTGTCGGCCCATCGCGCACTGGAAGCGCGGGCCACCACAGGGGTAACATTGCTGATGCCATAGGGCGAGCAGAGCTGCTATTTTCGCATTTCAGTTGAAAATACTTTTACACAACTGATGCAATAATAATCAGCACAGCAAACTATTTGATGTGGCGCCCGGAGTGCTGCGAGATATGATGCTCTCAAAGCGAATATCTGGGGCGGAATGAATGGCAGAACAACCGATAAAGGATGACAACACGGATCAGGCCAGTTCAGCTCTGATCCGTGTGGTGAATGTCACCAAGCGTTTTGGCACCTTCACAGCCAATGACTCCATCAATCTGGAGCTGCATAATGGTGAAATCCATGCTTTGCTTGGCGAAAATGGAGCGGGTAAGTCCACGCTTGTCAAAACACTTTATGGACTTTTAAAGCCGACAAGCGGACAAATTTACTGGAATAATGCCCCGATCACGCTTGAAAATCCTGAACAGGCCCGGAATTTGGGCATTGGGATGGTGTTTCAGCATTTTTCGCTGTTTGACAATCTGACGGTTGCGGACAATATCGCGCTTGTGCTGCCACGTTCTGCCCGGCTGACGGATGTGCCGGCCATGATCGCGGATGTGGCTCATCGTTATGGCATCAAACTCGAAGCTGATCGGCCGGTCTGGAGCCTTTCCGCTGGCGAGAGACAGCGAATCGAAATTGTGCGCTGCTTGCTGCAGGACCCGAAATTACTGATTCTGGACGAACCGACCTCGGTGCTGACCCCGCAGGAGGCTGACCAACTTTTCATCACGCTGGAGCGTTTAAAGTCGGAGGGCAGGGCGCTGCTGTATATTTCGCACAAGCTCGACGAAGTGAAGCGCCTGTGCAACAGAGCCACCATCCTGCGGCTGGGCAAGGTGGTCGGCACCTGCAATCCACGCGAGGAAAGCGCGCGATCCATGGCCAATCTCATGGTTGGCTCACAAATTGCCAACATTCGCCCGGCCAGTCAGCATGAACATGGCGACGTGCGTCTTGCGGTGGACAATCTCACGCTGATTTCGCCTGAGTTGCACGGCACAGATCTGAAAAACATTCAGTTCTCGGTTAGATCGGGGGAGATTTTCGGAATTGCGGGCATTGCCGGCAATGGTCAGTCTGAACTCTTTGCGGCTCTGTCCGGCGAAACTCCGGCGGTAACAGATGCCGCTATTCAGATGGATGGACGGTTGTGCGGAGGGCTGGATGTCAATGGCCGCCGCCGCCTCAAAGCCGCATTTGTGCCTGAGGAGCGCAATGGTCATGCGGCTGCCCCCGATTTTTCGCTCTCCGACAATGTCATCTTAAGCCATCATGCCACAGGCAAGGTGGTTGCGCATGGCTTGCTGCAGACAGAAACAGCCCGAGCCATTTCGGCTGACATTATAAAAACATTTGATGTGCGTAAATCCGGCACCGATCCTGCTGCAAAAACCCTTTCCGGCGGCAATTTGCAAAAATTTGTTGTAGGGCGGGAAATTTTGCGTCATCCCGGCATTCTTATTGTCAATCAGCCGACCTGGGGCGTGGATGCCGCCGCCGCCGCCGCCATACGGCAGGCCTTGATCGATCTTGCCGGGCAGGGCGCCGCTCTGGTGATTATCAGTCAGGATCTTGATGAACTGTTTGAAATTTCGGATCGACTGGCTGTGATCAACCATGGCCGACTGTCGCAGGCCAAGCCGGTTCATACCACAACACGGGAGGAGATAGGATTGCTTATGGCCGCCAATGCACCTGTTTACGCCGGTTCTGAACAGGGAGGCGGCGTCCATGCTCATTAGTCTGGAACCGCGTGGCACTGTCAGTCGGGCGCGCGAATGGCTTGCGCCGGTGGCCGCCCTTGTGTTTGCAATTCTTCTGGGCGGTATTGTTGTCTTTCTTATGGGCAAATCGCCATGGGAGGCATTTAATGTTTATTTTGTCTCGCCGCTGACCAACAGCACCGACCTGCAGGAGCTTGCCCTGAAGGCTTCCCCTCTGGTGATGATTGCGGTGGGTCTGGCATTTTGCTACCGAGCCAATCTGTGGAACATCGGCGCGGAGGGTCAGTTTATCATCGGCGGCACCCTTGGCGGCTGGGTCGGCATTTTAACGCATAATGGTGCGGGGCAGGGAACATTTGGCTCCTGGTGGATTTTGCCCGCCATGATGCTGTGCGGCGCATTGGGCGGAATGATTTTTGCGCTGATTCCGGCCTTTTTGAAGGTGCGGCTGGGTGTCTCGGAAATCCTGACCAGCCTGATGTTGGTCTATGTGGCGCAGCTTATTCTCGATTATCTGGTGCGTGGGCCGTGGCGCGACCCCAAGGGATATAATTTCCCGCAATCCGTGCCTTTTGATCCGGAGGCGACCTTGCCCTTGCTGCTCAGCACCGGGCGGATGCATTTTGGCGTGATCATCACGCTGGCTGTTGTTTTGATAGCCGCATTTGTTTTTGCCCGCAGCCTGTTCGGATATCAGGTGCGGCTGGTGGGCAGCGCCCCGCGCGCGGCGCGTTTTTCAGGCTTTGATGACGGCTATTTGACCATCGTCGTGTTTGCAATTTCCGGTGCTCTGGCCGGATTGGCCGGCATTATCGAGGTTTCGGGCCAGATTGGCCAGTTGCAACCCTCGATCTCGCCGGGATATGGCTTCACTGCGATTATTGTGGCCTTTCTGGGGCGCTTGTCGCCGGTCGGAATTCTTATGGCGGGGCTTGTGCTGGCTCTGACCTATATTGGCGGCGAGTTCGCGCAGGTTTCGATGAAAATTCCACAAGATATGACACGGGTCTTTCAGGGACTGTTGTTGATGTGTGTGCTTGCGGCTGATGTATCCACACGCTACCGTATCCGCCTGAGCATCGGAGCACGATCATGAACCTTCACCTTATCGAACTGGTGCTGATCACAATCGTCAGCTCGGCCACGCCCTTGCTGATTGCGGCTATCGGCGAATTGGTGGTTGAGAAATCCGGCGTTCTGAACCTTGGTGTCGAAGGCATGATGCTTGTGGGGGCCTCAGTAGGCTTTGCTGTTGCTTTCGAGACAGACTCAACATTGCTCGGTGCATTGGCGGGCATGGCCGCCGGAATGGTTCTTGCCAGTGTGTTCGCTCTTTTGGCTATAGGTCTGGCGACAAATCAGGTGGCAACGGGGCTGGCCCTGACAATTTTAGGGGGAGGGCTCTCCAGCCTTATCGGCGCGGGTTTTGTGGGACAAAAGCGCGACAGCGCACCCGTTCTTGACATACCCGGCCTGTCCGACCTGCCTCTGGTCGGTAAGCTGGTTTTCGGACAGGATGCCTTTGTTTATTCCGCTATTGCGCTGGTGTTTGTCGTGGGCTGGTTTTTATATAAAACCCGCGCAGGTCTGACCTTGCGTGCGGTGGGGGAAAGCCATGGTTCGGCCCATGCGCTGGGTGTTCCGGTTCAGAAAATTCGCCTGATGGCTGTGCTTTTTGGCGGCGCTTGCGCCGGTCTTGCGGGGGCCTATCTGCCGCTGGCCAATACGCCCTTCTGGTCGCCGGGCATGACAGCCGGGCGGGGGTGGATCGCGCTAGCGCTGGTGGTTTTTGCGTCATGGCGGCCCTGGCGTGTGGTTTGGGGCGCTTTGCTCTTTGGCGGCGCAACCATGCTGGAGCTGCATTTGCAGGCGCTGGGTGTCGGTTTGCCGGGGCAAGTTTTGTCCTCGCTGCCCTATCTGGCCACGATCATAGCTCTGATTATTCTGTCTATCCGCGACCGGCGCAGCGCAGCCGCCCCTGCGGCTTTGGGCACAGCTTTTGTTGCGGATCGTTAGGCGCTATGATGGACTCGTTTTTGCATAGACTTACACCGCATATAAATACTTTAATCTGGGGGCGACATCGGGTTAAAGAGTTTTGGGCGATGAAAACCCATTTGAAAGTCGCATAAAGACCACGAGGGAGACCACACAATGTTCAAAATAGCAAGATTGGCCACAGCCGTTGCTCTGACAGCCAGTCTGTCCGGCGCGGCACTGGCTGCAGACAAACTTAAGGTCGGATTTATCTATGTCGGACCGATTGGCGACCATGGTTTTACCTATCAGCATGAAATGGGTCGTCAGGCTCTGCAAAAGGCACTTGGTGATCAGGTTGAAACCACCTTTATCGAAAATGTGCCGGAAGCTGACTCTGAGCGTGCGATCGAGCAGCTGGCCCGCACCGGCAACAAGCTGATTTTCACCTGCTCCTTCGGGTTTATGGAACCAACTTTGAAAGTTGCCAAAAAATACCCGGATGTGAAATTTGAACATAACACTGGCTATAAGCAGGCGCCGAACGTCGCCACCTATTCAGCCAAGTTCCATGAGGGCCGCTATGTTGACGGCGTGATTGCCGGCAAAATGACCAAGAGCAACATCATTGGTTATGTGGCCTCTTTCCCCATTCCTGAAGTTGTGTCGGGCATCAATGCCTTCTATCTCGGGGCGCTGTCCGTCAATCCCAACATCAAGATCAAGATTGTCTGGGCCAATACATGGTTTGACCCCGGCAAAGAGGCCGATGCTGCCAAGGCTCTGCTGGCACAGGGTGCCGACATCATCACCCAGCACACCGACAGCCCGGCTCCTTTGCAGGAAGCTGAAAAGAATGGCAAATTTGCTTTTGGTCAGGCCTCTGACATGATCAAATTCGCACCTAAGGGCCAGCTGACAGCCATTGAGGACAACTGGGGCCCTTACTATATCGCACGCGCTAAGGCTGTGATTGATGGCACCTGGAAATCCGGCGATACATGGGGCGGAATGAAAGAAAATTTCGTCGTCATGGCGCCTTACACCAATATGCCTGACGATGTGAAAAAACTGGCTGAAAGCGTTCAGGCGGACATCACATCCGGCAAGCTCAATCCCTTCAAAGGCCCGATTGTCAAGCAGGACGGCACTGTTGCAGCCAAGGAGGGCGAAGCCCTTAAGGACGGCGAAATTCTTGGCATGAACTGGTATGTCAAGGGCATCGACGACAAGCTGCCGCAATAAGATAAATGTTTCGGAAAAGGCGGCTTTCGGGCCGCCTTTTTTATGGGTCAGACGCGCTCAGTCTCTTTCGCCTTGCCCCAGAGATCTTCCATGTCTGCTAATGAGGTCTCATTGATATTTCGCCCTTGCGCGGTCAAAGTGCTTTCAATAAAGCCGAACCGGCGCTGAAATTTCTCGTTTGTCAGGCGCACAGCCGCTTCAGGGTCAATCTTGAGGTGGCGTGTGAGGTTGGCAACAGCAAAAAGCACATCACCAATTTCGGCGGCCAGTTCAGAGTCTGCGCGGCGGCGCATCGCCTCCTCAACCTCATCCAGCTCCTCACGAATTTTCTTGAGAACCTCGTAGGGGTCATTCCAATCAAACCCCACCTTGCTGGCTTTCTCCTGCAATTTTACGGCACGGGTCAGGCCGGGGAGGGCCGTCGGCACGCCGTACAGCAAGGACTTCTCCACCTCTACGGACATTCCGGCCGCCAGACGCGCTTCACGTTTCAGACGCTTTTCCTCATTCTTGATGTCCGACCAGATCTGTTTGACCGCTTCGGGAGACATGTCCTTTCGGGCCCCAAAGACATGCGGGTGACGGCGGATCATTTTTGTACAAATGGCCTCGACGACATCGGGAAAGGCAAATAAATTCTGTTCGCTGGCCATCTGGGCGTGAAAAACCACCTGAAGCAGAAGGTCGCCAAGCTCATCCTTCAGATCAGTTGGATCATTGCGCTCAATGGCATCCACAACTTCATAGGCTTCTTCAATCGTATAAGGGGCTATGGAGGCAAAGTTTTGCTGCAAGTCCCAGGGGCATCCCGTAACTGGCCTGCGCAAGGCAGCCATAATTTCAAGGAGCCTTTGAATATCAGAGGAGGGGGTCATGCAATCTCCAATCCGTCACAAACAAAAAAGCCGGAGCAAAAGCCCCGGCCTGAAATTGTAAACTGCGAAAGCCTCAGGCCGCAGAAATGGACAGAGCCTCACGGCCCTTCGGGGTGTCAACCACGCGCATAGTCACAGCCTGGCCTTCAGCCAGAGACCGCAGGCCCGCTGCACCAAGGGTGGAAATGTGAACAAACACATCCTTGCCACCCGCATTATTGGCAACGAAGCCAAAGCCCTTGGCTTCATCAAACCACTTAACAGTGCCCTGAACTTCAACGGCTGTCGAGGCATCGGGTTGCTGACGGGCAGGACGCGCGCCACCACCAAAGCCACCGCGCTCGCCACCACCAAAGGAGGGACGATCGCCAAACGAACGCTGCGGACGCTCGGCTGTTGCGGTTGAAAGGTCAACTTCCATCACTTTGGTGACCTGAAGACCCTTGGCACCCTGACCAACCTGAACGCGAAGTTTTGCACCGGGAGGAACAGCTTCGTGACCAGCAGACTGCAAAGCACCAATATGCAGGAACGCATCGCCCTGACCATTGCCAAGCTCAACAAAGCCAAAGCCTTTGTCGCCCTTGAACCATTTTACGGTAGCGTCGACCGGCGGTCCTGACGCAACTGAATCATTTCCGAAACTCGCTGGACGCGATGGCCGCGATCCGAAAGCCGGTGGCATATCGAAGGGCATTGGCCCATCATCATCAAAACCACGCTTACGCTGACCCCGGAATTCTTTTCCCTTGCTCATGATGCCTAAAAATCTCCGCTCACCAATATTCGACTCATTTGCCGTCGTCGCTGGCACAAATCCAATTGTGCATTTGTCTTATAGCAGGGAACATGGGCTTATGGCTAGTAAATTCACCAAAACAACTTGACAATTTCAAAACAGATATTTGGAAACGTGAGCACAGAAAATGCGAGGGATTAACGTCACCGTTAATTCGCATAATATATATTATGGAACTAAAGCTGATAGCGCCGCATCAGCGCGTTGGCGCAAGATAATCCAATTTAATCAATGGTTTGACGCCAAAGGCTCTGGAATTGGCTCTCAAACCGCTGCGGTCTCTATCACCATGCCATCAAAAGCCGGAACCACGTTGCTGGGTAAAGTCCGGCACAGAACATTGTAATCCAGATCTGTGTGAAGATTTGTGAGGATCGCTTTTTTCGGCTTCATCCGGTCTATCCAGCCCAGAGCCTCGTCCAGTGTCAGGTGCGAAGGATGCGGCGCGTAACGCAAAGCGTCGATAATCCAGAGGTCCAAATTCTCCAGATATTGCAGGCTCTCGTCAGGAATATCCTTCACATCCGGCACATAGGCCACATTGCCAAAGCGAAAGCCCAAAGCATCAATCTCGCCATGGTTTACACGGAATGGCGTGGCATGAACAGTTCCAGCTTCGCCTTCAATAGCGATAGCCGTGCCGGCCCGCATGGATCGCGCATTGAGCAAGGGCGGATATAAACTGCCCTCAGGTGTTTGAAAAATATACGAAAACGCCTTATGAGCAACATCGGATGTGGCTTCATCCATATAGACATCCAGCCGCTTGCGCAACTGCAAAACCATAGGCCGAACATCATCAATGCCATTGATATGGTCAGCATGGGCATGTGTCAGCACAATGCCATCCAGACGCTCCAGCGCAATATCCAGCAGCTGCATACGAAGGTCGGGCGACATATCGACAAGCACCGACGTGAAAGCATCGCCTGATCGTTGCTGAACCAGTATCGAACAGCGGCGGCGGCGATTTTTAGGCTCAGCGGGGTCGCAGGCCCCCCAGCCATCCCTGCCGATGCGTGGCACACCGCCCGAAGAGCCACACCCGAGTATGGTTAGCCTCAGACTCATGAGCGCCCTGACTCGTAAATTTTGATTTTATTGAACAATTTCAACACATTATTCGTTGTTATTTCAGAGATTTCCGCAAGAGAAACCCCTTTGATACCGGCCATAATTTTTGCGGTTTCGGCCACATAGGCCGGTTCATTCTGACGACCCCGATAAGGCACGGGCGCAAGATATGGCGCATCTGTTTCAAGCAGCAACCGGTTCGCAGGAATATCGCGCGCAATCTGCCGTAAATCTTCCGAAGATTTAAAGGTCAGCACGCCGGAAAACGAAACATAAAGCCCCAGCTGCACGCCGGTTTCCGCGAGCTGGCGCGAGGAGGTGAAACAATGAAGCAGGGCCGGAAAAGCCCCCTTCCCCATTTCATCCCTCAAAATCTCAGCCATATCCTCATCCGCCTCACGCGAGTGAATCACCAATGGCAGGCCAGTGATGCGTGCCGCAGCAATGTGCCGGCGCAGAACCGCCGCTGCCAGATCACGCGGAACCTTGTCATAATGATAATCCAGCCCCGCCTCACCAATCGCCACGCATTTGGGATGAGTCGAAAGGGAAACGAGCTGCTCAATGGTAGCATCCGGTTCTTCATTGACATGATTGGGATGCGTGCCAATCGAAAAATACACATTGGGATTTGCCTCGGCGAGCTGCTGATAAACATCATATCGGCGGACTTCCGTGGATATCATGATAATGCGGGTGACTCCGGCGGCTTTGGCGCGGGCCAGAACAGCCGCCGTATCCGCAAAATCCGGAAAATCGAGATGGCAGTGACTATCGGTCAGCATCAGGCGTCCGCACCCGTCGTATCTTCCACATAGCGCGGAAAAATCCCGCTTGGTGCGGGCAATGCTGCGCCACTGACCAGACGTCCGGCATGACCCAGATGCGCAAAATCACGCTGATCTGGAGACACGCCCAGTAAATCCAGTAATTTCGCGGCTGAACCCGGAATGAAGGGTTGCGTCAGAACCGCGACATTGCGCAAAACCTCAGCCGTAACATAAAGCACCGTATCGCGCCGCGCCGGATCGGTTTTTGTCAGACGCCAGGGCTCCTCATTGGCGAAATAGCGGTTGGCTTCGGCCACAACCTGCCAGATCTCCGATAAAATTGCATGGAGAGCAAAATGCGTCATCAAATTCCGGCTTTTTGCCAGCAAAGCATCTGCCAGAGCCAGAATAGCACTGTCGGCTTCGGTCAATGCGCCATGTGTGGGCACGCAGCCGCCGCAATTTTTGGCGATCATCGACAAAGAACGCTGCGCCAGATTGCCAAGATCATTGGCAAGATCGGCGTTGATCCGCGCAACAATCGCTTCATGTGAATAATTTCCATCCTGCCCTAGCGAAACTTCGCGCAGGAAAAAATAACGCATCTGATCAACACCATAATGCGCCGCCAGCGTAAAGGGGTCGATGACATTGCCGACAGATTTCGACATTTTCTCGCCCTTGTTGAACAAAAATCCATGCACAACAATCTGCCGTGGCAGCGGCAACTGGGCCGACATTAAAAAGGCAGGCCAATAAATCGCGTGAAAACGGGTAATATCCTTGCCGATCACATGGGCATCAGCAGGCCAGAACCGGTTGAGCGGACTCACATCAGGAAAGCCCGTGGCCGTGATATAATTGGTCAGCGCATCGACCCAAACATACATCACATGTTTCGGGTCGCCGGGCACTGGAACACCCCAGTCAAAAGTCGTGCGGCTGATCGAGAGATCTTTGAGGCCACGTTTGACAAAGGCCACGATTTCATTGCGATAATGCTCCGGCGTGATAAATTCCGGATGATCCTCATAATGTTTGAGCAATCGCTCGGCATAGGCGGAGAGACGGAAGAAATAGCTCTCCTCCTCAACCCACTCGACGGGCGAACCGGTGGGGGCAAATTTTTTACCCTCCCCGTTGGTGGTCAGCTCGCTCTCATCAAAATAGGCTTCGTCGCGAACGGAATAAAATCCGGCATATTTGGCCAGATAAATATCGCCATGGGCTTCCATACACTGCCATATCGCTTGCGAGGCGCGCTTATGGCGGTCTTGTGTGGTGCGGACATTGTCATCAGTATGGGCATTCAGCGCCTCACCCATGCGCGCAAATTGTCCGGCGGTGCGATCGGCCAAGGCTTGCGGGGTCAGCCCTTCACGCTGGGCCGTTTGCTGCATTTTAAGGCCATGCTCATCCATGCCGGTGACAAAAAATGTATCGAAACCATCCAGCCGTTTAAAACGCTGAATGGCATCGGAAACAATGCGCTCATAGGCGTGGCCGATATGCGGCGCACCATTGGCATAAGGAATGGCTGTGGTCAGATAAAAACTCGGGCGTTGCGCCATGATCGGGTATCCGTTGAAAGCTGAAGTGGTTTTGACGCGATAAAGGCCTGCTCGTCAAGCCGCCTGTGCAAGAACTGCGGCTTTTGCCAGCTCAGAAAATACATTCAACACCAGGGCGCGCCGGTCAAGATTGAAAATTTCAGCCTCACGTATTTGCGCTCCGATCAGGCTCCAAACATCTGCCCATGGCCGGAGGGCATGACTGCTGGCGGCCGGTGTATGGATCTTATGCGTCAGCCAATCCTGCACGGCCTCAACCCATGTTTCAAAGTCTTCATCATTGCTGCGCCCGGCCACATGGTCGGCTATGCGGTGCACATCTGTCCATTTGAGCTCTGGCAGGGCCGCGAGCACCCGTTCCATCTGAATATGCAGGTCAAGGCTGGCACCGGCCAACAATTTAAGGGCGCGCGATACCGAGCCTCTGGCCAGAGACACAGCCTTATCCACGTCCCGCCCCTCCCCTTCATGATAAAATGCGCCTAAGGCAC
>DAIMHB010000033.1:0-11293 GCA_036723545.1 Beijerinckiaceae bacterium | reverse complement strand
GCGCATCCCGCCGCACTTGTTCTGTAAGCGCTGCGGCTGCGGCCTTTCCGTCGATCACGTGAGCATTCACCGGTTTTGTCCTTTTTTAAGAGAATACGACAGTTTTGCGGCCGTTCAGCAGCACCCGGCATTCGAGATGCATTTTCACGGCACGGGCCAGAACACGCGCCTCGATGTCGCGGCCAACGGCCACAAGGTCGTCGGCGGTCAGGGCATGAGACACGCGCTCGCTTTCCTGCTCAATGATCGGGCCTTCGTCAAGCTCTGCGGTGACATAATGTCCGGTGGCGCCGATCAGCTTCACGCCGCGCTCATGCGCCTGATGGTAGGGCTTGGCCCCTTTGAAGCTGGGCAGGAAGGAGTGGTGAATATTGATGACGCGCCCCGCCAGACGCTGGGACAGCTGATCCGACAGCACCTGCATGTAGCGGGCCAGCACAATCAGCTCCGCGCCGGTGTCCTCAACAATTTTCAGCTGTTGCTGTTCCTGCGCCAGCTTGTTGTTTTTGTCGACAGGAATGTAATGATAGGGAATGCCCTGCGATTCAACAAATTTGCGGCTGTCCTCATGGTTGGAAATGACGGCCACAACCTCGGCTTTCAGCCAGTTCATCCGCAGCTGATAGAGCAGATGTTGCAGGCAATGGTCGAATTTTGACACCATGATGATGATTTTCGGCAAAATACGGGCATTTGTCAGGCTCAACTCCAAGCCAAATGTGGCCTTGGCCGGGGCCAGCGCTTCGTGAATTTGCGCGGCATTGACCTGTCCGGGTGTTTCAAAGGCAATGCGCATGAAAAAATTATTGGTCGAGCGGTCCCAGTATTGCGCACTTTCGGCAATATTTGCACCAAGATCCGCCAGAATTGCCGTGACACTGGCCACAATGCGGGGTCTGTCCTGACAGGACAGGGTGAGAATATACTCCTGGCTCATAGTTTAACCTCAGTTAGGGTGCGCGTCTGGATAAGGGTTTGCACATGCAACAGGCCGGATGCTTGCAAAGCGCCAACGCACCTGCATGAAACAAACCGACATGCTTCGGGCGGAAATCTACCCGTTCCGACATGGTCGTGAAATTCTAAAAAAAGCCCGCATCAATCTGATAATGAGCGGGCCTCTCTGCCCTCACAAATGGAGGGGGGAATTGTCATTGCGGGAGGCCATCTCCTTAACGGATTGTCGTCTCGGCTGTGCCTTCCCGCAATGACACCCAGATGTTCAATACAGCGAGGCTTTATACAGCCACCACGCGGCCCTCTTTCACTGAAAGTGCGGCAGCATCGGCCAGCAGCAAGGCTTTCAGGCCGTCATTGCCCGAAGGGTTCATGTCGGTTTTGGCTTTGAGGGCGGCGATGAAGGCCGAAATCTCGTTGCGATAGGCGGCGGTGTAGCGGGTCATGAAGAAGTTCATAAGCGGCTCGCGGGTATAACCGGCGCCGGTCGCCACTTCCACAGTGGTTTCGCGCATGTTTTCCGCGCTCACCAGCCCTTTGGAGCCATGCACCTCAACGCGCTGGTCATAGCCATAGGTGGCGCGGCGCGAATTGTTGATCTGGCAGATTTTGCCGGATTTCATGGTGAGAATCACGGCGGCGCTGTCAACATCCCCTGCCGTGCTAATCGCCGGGTCCACCAGAACCGAGGCGGTGGCGTACACGCTGACCGGCTCCTCGCCGAGAAGAAAGCGGGCCATGTCAAAGTCATGAATCATCATGTCGCGGAACAGGCCGCCCGAACGTTTGATATAGTCCAGCGGCGGCGGGCCGGGGTCACGCGAGGTGATGGACACCATTTCCACTGTGCCGACAGCACCGGCTTCAATCTGGCGGCGCACTTCCATGAAATTCGGGTCAAAGCGGCGGTTGAAGCCCACCATCAGCAGGGCCTTTTCCTTCGTGACCACATCAAGGCAGGCCTTGACGCGGGCAAGGTCGAGGTCGATCGGCTTTTCGCAGAAAATGGCTTTGCCGGCGCGTGCCGCCTGTTCGATCATGGTGGCGTGCAGGTCGGTCGGTGTGGTGATGAGCACGGCGTCAATGTCTTTGGCATTGATAATGGCCTCAACATCGCGCACCTCGGCGCCGGTGCTGGCGGCCAGAGCCTTGGCGGCCTCCGGAAAGGCGTCGCCAACGGCCACAAGCTGTGCGTCGCTGATGGAGGCAATGGCGGCGGCGTGAACCTTGCCGATACGGCCTGCACCCAAAAGGCCCATTCTGATTTTGGTCATGATCTGTCTCTGTTGCTCCGGCGATGTAAGGCTCGGCTGGAGTGGGGATAAAGGCTGCCTTCAGCCTGTGAAGGATTGGCGCAGCCTTCAGGCCTTGCCGCGTTTTCTCTGACGATATTGGTCGGCCACAACGGCGGCGACAATAATGCCACCTTTGATGATTTCCTGAAAATAGGCATCAATGCGCAAAAATGTGAAGCCTGAGGTCAGAATACCGAGAATAATCGTGCCGATCACTGTGCCGGTGATGCGGCCAACGCCCCCCGTGAGGGAGGTGCCGCCGATGACAGTGGCGGCAATCGCATCCAGCTCATAGCCGACCCCCATGCCGGACTGGCCCGAATCCTGGCGCGCGGCAGCGACAATGCCCGCCAGACCTGACAACAATCCGGCAATCGCATAGACCGTCACGAGATGACGCGACACATTGATGCCCGAGACGCGGGCAGCCTGCCGGTTGGCCCCGATGGCATAGGTAAACTTGCCATAGCGTGTATAGCTGAGTGCAATCTGAAAAATCAGGGCTACGGCAAGAAAAATCAGGGTGGGCGTGAGGCCCGAGCCGATAAAGTCGAAATTCGAGGTGAATTCGCTGATCGGCTGCCCCTTAGTGTACCATTTGGCGGCGCCGCGCGCCGAAACATAGGTGCCAAGCGTGGCAATGAAAGGCGGAATGCCGGTATAGGCGATCAGCGACCCATTGATCAGCCCCACCGCCAGCCCCACGGCCAGACCAATCAACACCGGCATGATCACCGGCAAATCCACAAGCGAGGGATAAATGACATGGGTGGCGCTGCTCGACTGGGCAAAACTGGCGGCAACCATCACGGTCACACCCACCACCGAGCCGGAGGAGAGGTCAATGCCGGAGGTGATGATCACCTGCGTCACGCCAATGGCGATGATGCCGATGACAGAAACCTGCAAAATGATGATTTGCAGGCGCTGAAAATTATACAAAAAGCTCTGTCCGATGAAAATCCAGCCCAGAACTTCAAAAATCAACGCGATTCCCACCATCACCATCAAAATGCTGGCTTCGGGGGGCAGCTTGCGGCGACCGCTGAAAGCCGGTGTGGGCGCTCTGCTGGGGTTGATCTGTACTGTCATTGTGTCCACTCTTGCGTCCTGTGCCACTTATAGGTTTGGCGTTGAATAATTTTGATTGCACAAAGGCTATTTTGCGGCCAGTTCCATGATTTTAATCTGATCCGCCTCGGCCCGGTCCAGAATGCCGGTGCATTTGCCCTCGTGCATGACCAGAATGCGGTCACTCATGCCCAATATTTCCGGCATTTCGGATGAAATCATAATCACGGCCACACCCTCGCCCGCCAGTTTGGAAATGAGGCGGTGGATTTCGGATTTTGCACCCACATCAATGCCGCGTGTCGGCTCGTCGAGAATGAGAATGCGCGGCTTGGTCAGCAGCCAGCGGCCAATCAGCACCTTTTGCTGGTTGCCGCCGGAGAGATTTTCGATCCGCTCATTGAGATCAGGCGTTTTCACCCGCAGCGCCGCGCTCATGGCTTCACAATCCGTGCTAAGCTGCGCCTGCTGCACCACGCCGCCCGCAACATATTTGCGGGTTAAAACGGCAGCCTGCATATTTTCCAGCACATTCAGAATGAGAAAACAGCCGGTTTCCTTGCGGTCTTCGGTGAGGAAGGCCATGCCCTGCTGCATGGCCTTGCGCGGGCTGTCAATGACCGTGTTCTGGCCCTCAATCGTGATGGTGCCGCTTGTAGCCGGCACAACGCCAAACAGCGCCTCCGCCACATTCGAGCGTCCCGAGCCCACCAATCCGGCAATGCCGAGAATTTCGCCCTTGCGCAGGTCGAAGGATACGTTTTCAAAGATGCCCCTGACGCTAAGGTTTTGCACCGACATCACCACATCGCCAATGGCGACGTCTTCCTTGGGGAACATCTGGGTGATTTCGCGCCCCACCATCATGCGGATGATGTCGTCGCGGGTGACATCGCCCGAGGCCTTGGTGGCAATATATTTGCCATCGCGGAACACCGAAACCTCATCGGCAATTTCGAACAATTCGTTCATTTTATGGGTGATATAGACAATGCCTTTGCCCTGTGCCCGCAAATCGCGGATGATGCGGAATAAATGCCCCACCTCGCGGTCTGTCAGGGCGGAGGTGGGCTCATCCATGATCAGCACGTCGGAATTGAACGAGACGGCTTTGGCAATTTCCACCATCTGCCGGTTGGCAATGCTCAGGTCGCGCACCTATGCCTCCGGATCAATATCAATGCGCAGCGTATCGAACAGGCGCTGCGTCATGGCGTGCAATTTTGTGTGGTCGACAAAGCCGAACCGGTTGAGCGGTTCGCGCCGGATCCAGATATTTTCAGCCACGGTCATATAGGGCATCAGGTTCAGTTCCTGATGGATCATGGCAATGCCGTTTTCCAGCGCGTCCAGCGGCGAGGTCAGGCGGATGTCAATGCCACGCAGGCGGAATTCACCCGCATCGGGCGTATAAACGCCGGCAATAATTTTCATCAGTGTGGATTTGCCCGCACCATTCTCCCCCATGAGCGCATGAACGGAGCCGGGCTTCAAACGAAAGGACACATCATCCAGCGCGACCACGCCGGGAAATGCTTTGCGCACATGGTCCACTTCCAGCAGATAGGGCGCATGCGGCACCGCACCGCTCGTCCGTACAGCTTTCATGGTTGTGGGGCTCAGCATGTCGTTCTCCAACTGACATCAACAGAATAAACCAGTTTCATCAAAATAAAACCAGCTTCAAAGGCGGATCACATCACAGTTTCACGCCTCGGGAACAAGCCGGGCACGCATGGCTGCGCGCCCGGCCCGAAAAACAGCCCGTGTGGCCCGGAGAGGCTCGGGGCTTAGTTCTTGGCGATATATTTGTCCATATTGGCAGGGGTGATCAGCTCGAACGGAACCCAGACCATCGAGTCCACCTTTTCGCCCTTGGAGAGCTTCACAGCCGCATCCACAGCGCCCTTGCCCTGTGCCGCAGCATTCTGGAACACGGTCACCTTCAGGCCACCGGCTTTCATGGCGGCCAGCGCGTCGGCTGTGCCGTCAATGCCGGAAACGATGACATTGTCCATCTTGGCGGCTTTGAGCGCCTTGATGGCGCCAATGGCCATTTCGTCATTATTGGCAATGACCGCAGCAGGCTTCAGGCCGGCGGTGATCCAGTTGGTCATCAGGTCGGCGGCCTCGGTGCGCGACCAGTTGGCAGTCTGTTCCTGCAGGATTTTCATGCCCGAGCAGTCAGCAGACTTGATGACATCATGAATGTCAGCCGTGCGCTGCACAGCCGCCTGGTTGGACAACTGGCCCATCATGACCAGAATGTCGCCCTTGCCGCCGAGCAGCTTGCAGACTTCCTTGGTTTCCATGGTGCCGGATTCAACCTCGTTGGAGCCCACGAAGGACACCTTGGCCGGCAGCTGCTTGTCGGATGGCATACGGTTGACATAAACCAGCGGAATGCCGGCTGCGACAGCCAGAGCGGTCATTTTCGGGGTGGCGGAGGTGTCCACCGGATTGACGATGATCGCGTCAACCTTGGCGGCGATGAAGTTCTGAATCTGGCTGAGCTGCTTGCCGACATCATCGCCAGCGTCCTCAACCTGCAGATCCACCTTGGCGTCCTTCGCATAGGAGATCATGCCGTTGCGCAGAACGGTGAGGAAGTTGTCGTCAAACTTGTCCATGGACACGCCGACTTTTTCAGCAAAGGCCGATGTTGACAAAAGTGTGGTGGCTGCAAGGGCGAATAAAATGCGTTTCATAATATGTCTCCTCCTGTGATGCCCGGTTGCATCTTATGTGATCCGGAAGGTCGTAGGCGACCCGGTTCCTGCCAGACATGTGCACCTTTCAGCCGCCTTAGGGCGGTCTCTGGGCCTGTATGCCGCAAGGTCTTCGGCATTCAATCATTCCTCCGTCAAAAATAGAACGAATGATATATATGCCTTGATGATGATACAAATATTCCAGTTCAGAGCCATCGTCAAGTGAATTCACTCCGGCTTTGGCACATTCATTCCAAAATTTATACTCACCGAAGCAATCATGGTCTTGATGGAAAATGATAGATTGAAATTTTTTATCCGCGTGCCGGTTCAGATGTTTTCGGCAATGCACAGCTCAAAGGGCAGAATAAACCGGATCTGCCCGTCGGATTTATGGCCCATGGCGCGCACCAGCGCTTCCACGGCCTTTTCGGCCAGCCGGGCCACGGGGGTGGCGATCACCAGATCAATAATGCCATCAATCAGCGCCGAGCGGGTTTCGGGGATCAGTTCGTTGCAGACGGCGACGATGTCCTGCCCGCGCCCCGATTCGCGCAGGGCTTCGATCACGCCTTCCATGCCGCCACCGGCAACATAGACCCCGACAAGGTCGGGGTGGCGGCGCAGCAGATCCTGCATACCCTCATAAGCAAACTGGGATTTTTCGAAACTGGACACCGGTTCAAGCAAGGTGAAATCCGGTGCCTTTTCACGGAAATAGGAACGGAAACTCATTTCGGCGGTTTCCTGCCCCAGATAGCGATGGCTGCCGATGAAAATGCCGATTTTGCCGGGTGTTCTGGCCAGACGGGAGATGCACCAGGCGGCGGTGCGTCCGGCTTTGCGATGGTCAATGCCGACAAAACCGGCGCGCTGTGCGGCGGTCAGGTCCGACAGCAGGCTTATGACCGGCTTGCCCGACTGGCTGATCTGGGCCACGCTTTCTGAAATGATCGGATGGTCAGCGGCCACCACGGCCAGAGCATCGACGCGGCGGCTGAGCGCGGTCAGGCGATCCGCCACATTTTGCGGTGAAATATCCTCCAGATATTCGATCATGGGGCGTCCGGTGATGAGCGAGGTGGCGCGGGTTGCCGCCGCCAGCTCCGCGCCAAGCCCGTCATAAAAATGCTCGCTGCGGCGCTGGATGAGAAAGCCCAGCGTGCGCGGCTCGGCGGTTTCATCCAGCCTTTGCCGGATCAGGCTGGTGGCGTGATAGCCGATGCTTTCCGCCGCCAGATATACGCGCTCGGCGGTTTCGCGGCTGACCGGCGCGCGTTTGTTGAGCACACGGTCCACCGTGGCAATGCCGACATCCGCCGCTTTGGCAACATCATTCAATGTGGGACGTTTCATGGGTACCTGTGAGAGGTTTTATCATTAAAGGATCGGGGCTATATGATATAAGATGGTAGTTTCTATCATGCTGGCGTTGAGAAGCCAAGCAAAGGCTGTTACACCGCATATGAAATTCTGGAATGAAATTTCCGGACAGCATGAGAGTTCAGGGAGGCGGTTATGACTGAGGCAGGTGCGCGGTCATCAGTGCAGCAGGAGGCGCAGTTGCGCCGTGATTACAGCCTTATCGGGCTGGATGCGAAACTCGCGGAGGAAAACGGCCTGGCCGCAGCGCAATGGTATGCCTGCCCGATTCCGCGTAAAGACTTGAAAGAGTTGATGAAACGATCCGATGGCCCTGCCATCCGCGATACGCTGATCTGGTTTGCCGCGCTTGGCCTGTTTGGGGCTCTGGCGGTTCACTTCTGGGGAAGCTGGCTCTGCGTGCCGTTTTTTTTCTGCTATGGCACGCTGTATGGCTCGGCCTCGGACAGTCGCTGGCATGAATGCAGCCATGGCACGGCGTTCAAAACCCGCTGGATGAATGATGCGGTCTATCATATTGCCTGTTTCATGATTTTGCGCGAGCCCACCATCTGGCGCTGGAGCCATACGCGCCACCACACCGATACGATCATCGTGGGGCGTGATCCGGAAATTGCGGTGCCGCGCCCGCCGGATCTTATCCGTCTGGTGCTGAATTTTTTTGCTATTCCCAATACAATTCATGGGCTTAAACATGTGTTCATCCATGCGGCGGGCCTGCTGACGGATGAGGAAAAAACCTTCGTTCCAGAGATGGAGCGCTGGAAGGTGGCGGGTATTGCGCGGCTGTATCTGCTGATTTTTGCGGGTGTCGGTGCTGCCTGTGTCTGGAGCGGTTCGATTTTGCCCGCCATGCTGATCGGCTTGCCCACGCTTTACGGGGCATGGTTCGGGCATTTCGTCGGGCTGACGCAGCATTCCGGTCTGGCGGAAGATGTGCTTGATCACCGCCTGAACAGCCGCACGGTTTATATGAATCCGATATTCCGCTTTTTATATTGGAATATGAATTATCATATTGAGCACCACATGTTTCCGATGGTGCCGTATCATGCCTTGCCAAGGCTGCATGAGGCGATTAAAGGCGATTGCCCGCCGCCCTATACCAGCTGCTGGGCGGCCTATCGGGAGATTTTACCTGCATTGTTCAAACAGGTGAAAAATCCGCGCTGGTATGTGGTGCGCAAGCTGCCGGATCATGCGACATCTGTGCCCTATAATCATGGCACGCAGATTGTGGCTGCCGAATAGATAAGCAAGATGCGCGATCAACAGCGCATATGGAGGAGATGTTGATGAGCACTCAATGGATTGATGCCTGCGCCGCTGATGATATTGATCAGGATGACGTGACCCGTTTTGACCATGCCGGCGAGACATATGCGATTTATCGCACCGAGGATGACGCTTATTATGCCACAGCTGGTCTGTGCACTCATGAGAAAATTCACCTCGCCGATGGGCTGGTGATGGGCAATATTATCGAATGTCCCAAGCATAATGGCCGCTTTGATCTGCGCACCGGCGAGGCCAAAGGCGCGCCGGTCTGCATCAATCTCAAGACCTATCCGGTTCGGGTAGAAAATGGCCGCGTGCTGATTCAGATCTGAGGCCAGTCATGAGCATGGTGATTGTAGGGGCGGGTGAGGCCGGTGTGGCGGCAGCCCTTCGGCTGCGCGAAGCCGGATATACTGGCGCGCTTGACGTGTTTGGCGCTGAACATCATCGCCCCTATGAGCGCCCGCCTTTGTCCAAGGCCGTTCTTCTTGAGCAGAATGATGCGAGTCTGCCACTGATTGCAGCAGCCGAGCGCTTCGAGGCTATGAATATCACCTATCATCCGGGGGTGCATGTGGACCAGATCGACCCCGCGCGACGATCTGTGCGGGCGGGCGGCGTTGACTTTGCCTATGACGCTTTGCTGCTGGCCACGGGGGCGCAGCCGCGCCGCCTGAGCCTGCCGGGGCATGAACATGTGCATTATCTGCGCCGGTTTGAGGATGCGCTCGCCCTGCGGCAGAATATGCAGCCCGGCGCCCGTATCCTCATCATCGGCGGCGGATTTATCGGGCTGGAATGTGCCGCCAGCGCCCGCGCTCTGGGCTGCGAGGTCAGCCTTGTCGAGGCCGCGCCGCGGATTCTGATGCGCGGCGTGCCGGAACATCTGGCGCAGTTTATCGAGGCGCGCGACCGCGCTGAGGGCGTGCACTTTTATATAGGCACTGCGCTGTAGCGGATTGAAACATCCGCCGACGGGCTGGCTCTGATTCTGGCTGATGGCACACTGATTGCGGCGGATTTGATTGTGGCGGGGATCGGCGCTGTGCCCGAAACAGCGCTGGCGCAGGCCGCCGGTCTGCGGTGCCAGAATGGCATAGTCGTGGATGCACAGTTGCGCACCTCCGACCCCGCCATTTTTGCCGCCGGTGATTGCTGTGCCTTTCCGCACCCGCTGTATGACAACCGCATGATCCGGCTGGAGGCCTGGCGCAATGCGCAGGATCAGGGGCGTTTTGTGGCGAATGCCATGTTGGGCGAAATGGCTGATTTTGCGGCAGTGCCCTGGTTCTGGTCGGATCAATATAACCTGCATTTGCAGATTGCCGGTCTGGCCGAGGGCGCAACTCAGGCTGTCACGCGTGATCTGGGCGAGGATGCCCGCATGATGTTTCATCTGAGCGCAGAGGGACGATTGCTGTCCGCCGCCGGTGTCGGGCCTATTGGCAAAATCGCCAAGGATATCCGTCTGGCCGAGATGATGATTGCGCACCGCGCCGCGCCCGCCGCCGCCGCTTTGGCGGATCCGGCGGTGAAATTGAAGGGCCTGCTTTAGGTGATTGTTCAATTTCTACTAAAACAATGGACTAACTTCTTTTTCAGGGGTGGAAATCTGGTTTCTTTTCGGGCATAAAGGCCGCTGACTGAAATTGAGGACTTGGCCTGACATGACGGAAACTGCCCCTGTTGCTGAAAAGAAATCCTCCGCCTTTAATGAGGAGCGGGTGCTGGATGTTCACCATTGGACAGACCGGCTGTTCAGCTTCAAAACCACGCGTGACCCCGCCTTCCGCTTCATCAATGGCCAGTTTGCCATGATCGGCCTGACTGTGGATGGCCGCCCGCTGCTGCGCGCCTATTCCATGGCCAGCGCCAATTATGAAGAAAATCTCGAATTTTATTCGATAAAAGTGCAGAATGGCCCGCTGACCTCGCGTTTGCAGCATATTCAGGTGGGGGATACAGTGCTGGTGGGGCGCAAGCCGACAGGCACGCTGATTCAGTCCAATCTGCTGCCCGGCAAGCGGCTCTATCTTTTGTCCACCGGCACAGGGCTGGCGCCTTTCGCCTCCATTGTCAAAGACCCCGATATTTATGAGCTTTATGAGACAATCATTCTGGTGCATGGCTGCCGCAACGTCAATGAGCTGGCCTATGGCCAAAAAATTGTTGCAGATATGAAAAATCACGAATTTCTGGGCGAATATGCGCAGGCGCAGCTGCTGTATTACCCCACGGTTACGCGCGAGCCCTTTCACTATCAGGGCCGCGTCACGGATCTGATTGAAAATGGCAAGCTCTTTGCCGATCTTGGCCTGCCGGAGCTGGATTTTGACAAAGACCGCATCATGCTCTGCGGCAGCCCGGCGCTGCTCAGCGATATGCGCAAAATGCTGGATGAGCGGGATTTTCTGGAGGGCAGCACCTCCGAGCCCGGCCATTATGTGATTGAACGGGCTTTCGTCGAGAAATAAGGTCTGGCTTTAGCTGTCCGGGCGCTGCGCTACAGCGACCAGCCCAGTTTTTCGGCGATCACACCCACCACGCCCTTGCGGAAGGCCAGCACGCAGATCACGAAAATCACGCCCTGAATGATGG
>DAIMHB010000032.1:0-11328 GCA_036723545.1 Beijerinckiaceae bacterium | reverse complement strand
CAATGGCACTGTTTTAGAGGGGGCCTGTGAGGGCAATCTGGTGATTGCCGATGCCTGGCCGGGCATGATGCGCACGGTTTATGGCGACCATGAACGCTTCGTGCAGACCTATTTTTCGGCCTATCCGGGCAAATATTTCACCGGTGACGGCTGCCGCCGCGACGAGGATGGTTATTACTGGATCACCGGCCGTGTGGATGACGTGATCAATGTCTCCGGCCACCGCATGGGCACGGCAGAGGTGGAAAGCGCGCTCGTTGCACATGAAAAAGTGTCGGAAGCGGCTGTGGTGGGCTATCCGCATGACATTAAGGGCCAAGGCATTTACGCCTATGTCACCTTGATGAATGGTGTAGAGCCAACAGAAGCCTTGCGCAAAGAGCTGGTCAACTGGGTGCGCAAGGAAATCGGCCCGATTGCCTCGCCGGATCTCATTCAGTTCTCGCCCGGCCTGCCGAAAACCCGCTCCGGCAAGATCATGCGCCGCATTTTGCGTAAGATTGCCGAAAATGAATTTGGCGCCTTGGGTGATACATCCACCCTCGCCGACCCCAGCGTTGTCGATGACCTGATCAACAACCGGCAGAATAAGAAGTAAGTCTGAACATAAACAAAACCTTAAAGCCTGTTGCCTTTGGACGCAAACGTCTCCCTCGCTCCGCTGGCGGGGAGAGTGTGGAATAAGGAAAAAATTGTCATTGCGAGGAGGCGAAGCCGACGAAGCAATCCATTTCTTCTGGATTGCTTCACTTGCGTTCGCAATAACAATGGAGCGTGATGCTCTTTCGTCCCTCATCTTGAGTCTTCTCCCCATCCCTCTCAACGGCCTGCGGCCTCTTCAGGATGAAGGGGAGAAGGAACGCTCACAAGTGCGGTTCCACCTCAAAACAACAGGCTCCAAGTGCCGAATGTTTGTGTGTGTCAGACATAAGCCGGGGTATTTGGCTTATTCAGGTCCAGAATAGAGCGTATTTTTTGCGCCAGTTCCTGCTTGCGGTATGGTTTTTTCAAAAAATGAAAGCTGCTGTCCATTTTGTCATGATGAATCATATTGTCCATATAGCCCGATGTTAACAGCACCGGAATATGTGGATGCAGCTGTCTCACCCTTTTGGCCAGTTGATGACCGTTCATGCCGCCGGGCATGGCAATGTCGGTAAAGAGCGCATCGATATGGCCGCTCTGGTCCAGAATATGCAGGGCCTCATATCCGTTCTGCGCGACCAAGGTTGTATAGCCGAGGCCCGAGAGCTGATTGGCCACATGCTGGCGCACCTCAGGGTCATCCTCAACGATCAGGATGGTTTCCAAACCCTGCGGCACAAAGGCGGGCGGGAGAGGCCGCGGTTCTGTTTCGGCCTGCTGTTGGCTGCGCGGAATATAGAGCCTGACCGTGGTGCCAAAGCCGGGGGCGGATTCGATGCGGATATGCCCTTCCGACTGTTTGACAAAGCCATAGACGATGCTCAGGCCAAGACCGCTGCCCTTGCCCACATCTTTTGTGGTGAAAAAGGGTTCGATCGCCCGTGTCAGCGTCGCCTCACTCATGCCGCAACCCACATCCTCCACCACAATCATCACATAATCGCCGGCCTTGGCGGGGTCCTCCGCATTCAAATAGGTCTCATCCAGCACAATATTGGCGGTGCGGATGGTGAGCTGCCCGCCGGTGGGCATGGCGTCACATGCATTGATGGCCAGATTTAACAGGGCTGTTTCCATCTGGCCGGGGTCAATCCGCACATCCCACAGGTTATCCCCGGCAAGGATATAGAGGTCGATGCCGGTGGGCAGCGTTCTGCGCAGCAGCGTGTCCATGCTGGCAATCAACTGGTTCATATTGATGGTTTTGGGGTCGAGGGTCTGTTTGCGGGCAAAGGCCAGCAGGCGGCCTGTCAAATCGGCGGCGCGCTCGGCCGCTGTTGCGATCATATTGGCCATCAGGCTCAATGGGCTATGTTCCGGCAAGGACTGGCTGAGAATTTCGGCATTGCCAAGAATAACCGTCAGAAGATTGTTGAAGTCATGGGCCACGCCGCCGGTAAGCTGACCCAGTGCCTCCAGCTTTTGTGATTGCCGGATATGGGCTTCCATCTCCACATGTTCGGTAATATCCACCATGCTGCCCAGCATACGCCGTGGGCTTCCGTCCTCATTGCGGATGATCAGCGCGCGGTCGGCCACTGTGGCCATTGCGCCATTCTGACGATGAATCTGATAGCGGCACGACCAGTTCAGTGCTGATCCGGACAAGGCTGTATAGACTGATTCGACCACACGTTCCCGGTCATGGGGTGCAATCTGTTGTTTCCAGAATTCCGCAACGAATTTTTGCGGCTGTGGCGTTGAGGGGGGCTGTGAATGTGCTTCTTCCCAGCGCCAGATATCTCCTTTTTCAATATCCCAGTCCCAGATCACACTTTGTGTGGCTCTGGACAAGAGTTGCAGCCGTTCCTCATGCAGAAAGGCTCCGTCGGGGATTGTTTTATGGTTCTGGTTTTTTTTATTCATATATTCGTGCTTAAATATCTGAAGCGCGCAATTTTCAGGTCGCAACCTCAGTTTGCAATGGCTGTGATGTTCATCATTAAACGGGATGAAAAAATTGTGTTACGCTTCAGCTCAACATAAGCGCACCCTCGCCCCGCCAGAGAGCGCGGTGCCTTAAAGAGGTGTTTTTAAAGTTATATAAACTTATCCTCCTGAATTGCGGTGCAGGAGGAGGTTTGCATAAGTATTTTACAGCGGATTTGGGTCAAAAAATGCAAGATTTTTTGACCCTTCAATCAGATTTCCGCGGATGAATAGCTGGTGACTTCCATGCCAATGCACATCTCAGAAACAGTAGGGGTTGTCCACGCCATGTCTAAATTCTCCTGAAGTCTTTGTTTTTGTGTCCAGTTTACGGGACACGTCATAGCCTAGCATAGAAATCGTGCTTGTCACCTGTACTTTTCAGTCAGTTCTGCTGCACTGGCTGGGCGCAGCTTGACAGGTTGCAACGCTGGATTGCCTATTGTTTTATGATAATAAGCCTGGGGCTGAACATTTTCCGGCGCAAACCGTTCTGGCTCAAGCCCAGTTTCAGCGCCTCAACCTTGGGATTGAATATGACAGACAGCACGATTCTGGACATTTTGCGCGCTCAGGAGCAGGGGCTGATGTTCACCAGCTTCAATGAGGAGATTGCCTTCGCTCTCGGCTCGGCGCTGCGGGCACGGGCGGCGGCGGCGCAGGCGCCCGTGGTCATTGAAATCCGCAATGCCTCCCGCCGGTTCTATTTTTCCGCCTTGCCCGGCTCCACACCGGAAAATGACAACTGGGCGCGGCGCAAGGCCAATACGGTGCTGCAATGCCATGTCTCATCCCTGCTGATGGGCAAAAAACTTGCCTTTGAAGGGCGTTCACAATGGCCGGATGCCGTGCTGGAACTGAAGGATTATTCTGTGCATGGTGGTGCTTTTCCGGTGCGCCTGAAAGACGGCGGCGTGGTTGCGGTGATCGCCGTTTCCGGCCTGCCTTCCCGTGAGGATCATGAGCTGATTGTCAGTGTTTTGAAAGAATTTCTCGGCGCAGAGCATGTGCCCGTTACGCCCTGAGGCGCTGAACGGGCGTGGTCAGCCATTTCCGGTTCCGCGATAGATAAGGTTTTCATCCACACAGAGCATATGCTTGTGCAGGATCGAGGCGGCGCCTATCGCAGGCCCATTGGCCCCCAGCGATGACACGGCAATCTGGGGCACGGGGTGGCCGGGCAGGAGATTTTGGTGCCATGCTTGCATAATATCGCGCTCGGCATAGTGAAACAGGGCGGAAACCGGCCCGCCCAGAATCATTTTTTCAGGATTGAAAATGCTGGTCAGTGAAGCCAGCGCCCGTCCAAGACAGGCCGCCCAATCCTGCGATGTGGCGATGGCTGCAGGCTCGGCATGGGCGCAGGCCTTCAGAAAAGCATCAAGATCCGTGCCCGCGCCGCCATGAAATCGCCAGCGGGCCAGAATCGCGTTGCGCCCGACAAAACTTTCCAGCGAGCCGGGCAAAGGCGAACTTGCGTCAAAGCCCTTATCGCCGAGAATAATATGCCCAAGCTCACCCGCATAGCCATTATGGCCGTGTAAAATATCGCCGGAACTGACAATGGCCCCGCCCACACCCGCATCCATAAACAGATAGAGCGCAGAGCGGGGCGCATGGTCGCCGGCCTTGTAAAGCTCGGCCATGGCAAAGGCATTGGCGTCATTTTCGGCCATGCGCACGGGCAGTCCGGGAAGGGTGGCGGCCAGCATGTCCAGCACAGGCACATGACTCCAGCCCAGAATGGGCGCACGCAGCACCATACCTTTAGGATTGACAATGCCCGGCACGCTCACACACAGGGCGCGCACCTGATAATCCTCAGGCAGTTGTGCAAGCAGCTGCCGGATCATTGCGCTCAGCCGGTCAATGATGATCTGTGGCGGCAGATGCGCCATGGCAGACTGTTCGCGCAGCTCGGCCAGTATTGTGGTTTCCAGATCAAGAGCAACGAGTGTGATGCTGTTGACGCCAATATCCGCACCTATGAACACCGCATGGCGGGCATTGAGCCGCACGAAGGTTCCGGGCCTGCCTATGCGCAGATCACGCGGGTGTTCGCTTTTATCCTCAAGAATAAAGCCTTCAGCCCTAAGGCCGGCGACCAGACTGCTTGCGGTGGAGCGCGTCAGGCCCAGCCTGCGGGCTATGTCCGCGCGGCTCATTTTGCCCTGGCGAAACAGCGCATCCAGCACACGGATTTCATTGATGTGGCGGACAGCACGCGGCATGGACATGGGAGAGCCTTTACAGTTCGGTTGCCCCGCCTCAATGCAACTGAGCCGGATTATATGCGCGCCAATCGGTGCAACTATAATTGACACCTATATGCAAATATGTTTGTTTGCAATCCAAACAAATGAGATCAGGCGTGTCTGCGCAAAGGTGTGTCACTTCCGCAAAAATGTCTTTTGCTGAAAAAATGCTTGTTGCTGAAGAAAAACGCCTGTTGCTGAAGGATGTCTGTGATGCCGGTCAAGGAAGCCAAGAGGCTGCGTGTGGGTGTGTTGGGGGCCGGACAAATTGCTCAGGCCGCCCATTTTGAAAGCTGCACAAAGGCCAGAAATGCCGATCTGACCGCCATTTGCGATCTTGCGGATGATCTGCGTGAGCGCATGGCCATTGTCCACGGGGCTGACCGCACCTTTAAAGATTATGACGCGATGCTGGCGGACCCTGAAATCGACGCGGTGATTGTAGCCACGGCAGACCAGTTTCATGTGCCCATGTCGATCCGGGCGCTGGAGGCGGGCAAGCATGTGCTGTGCGAAAAGCCGGTTGGTCTTGATGTGGAGGAGGTCGAGGCTCTGAAACGCGCCGTCATCAGCTCCGGCAAGGTGTTTCAGGTTGGGCATATGAAACGGTTTGATGCGGGGCTTCAGGCCGCCAAGCGGTTTATTGACACGGAAATGGGCGAGATGGTCGCCCTCAAGGCCTGGTATTGCGACAGCACCCACCGTTATGCGATGACCGATGCCGTGCAGCCGCTTGTCGTCTCCAGCGCCCAGGCCCGCAAGCCCGCAGGCAATCCCAAAGCTGACCTGAAACGTTATTATATTCTCGGGCATGGCTGTCATTTGATCGATACAGCGCGATATTTGGGCGGTGATATTGTGGCCGTGCAGGCCCGCCTGTCCCAGCGCGCTGGTCTTTGGTGTTGGTTTGTGGATGTCGAATTTGCCAATGGCACGCTCGGTCATCTTGACCTGACCATTGCCGTGCGGATGGACTGGCACGAAGGCTTCCAGATTTACGGCCGGAATGGCAGTATTATTGGGAAAACCTATAATCCGTGGTTTTATAAATCGAGTGATGTCGATATTTTCCGTGAAGCGGATGGGGCCACCCACCGCGTTCTTGGGGCGGATGGCCATTTCTACCGCCGCCAGTTGGAAGGCTTTGCCGATGTCATTTTAAAGGGTGCACCCATGGAGGGGGCCTCCATTGACGATGGTCTGGCTTCGGTGCGGGCGATGGTGGCCATTGCGCGCTCGGTTGAGTCTGGTCGCCCTGTGGCGCTGGCCGATGTTTCGGGCGGCCTGTGATGAAGATCGGAATTTTTGCCAAAACTTTTGAAGGTTCTGATCCGGCGACGGTGCTGGCCGCAGTGAAGGCGGCAGGTTTTTCAGCCGCGCAATATAACATGGCCTGTTCGGGGCTGGCGTCCATGCCGGATGTGCTGGAGAGCGGCGCAGCTTTGGCTGTTGCCGAAGCGGCTCAGGCAACGGGCATTGAAATTTCAGCCGTTTCAGGCACTTATAATATGATTCACCCCGATCTTGTGCTGCGCGAGAAGGGTCATGCCGGTCTGGAGGTTTTGGCCGCCCGCTGCGCCGCTATGGGCTCACATCTCATTACGCTGTGCACTGGCACGCGCGATGCCGCTGACCAATGGCGCGCGCATCCGGACAACAATACGCCGGAAGCCTGGCGTGATCTGCTCGGCGCAATGGAAATCGCAATCGGTATTGCCGAGCGTTACAATATCCATCTGGGTATTGAGCCGGAACTGGCCAATGTGGTCAATTCGGCGCAAAAAGCCCGGCAGCTGATCGACGAGCTGCAAAGCCCGCGCCTTAAAATCGTGCTGGATCCTGCCAATCTGTTTGAGGTTGTGTCTTTAGAAGAGCAGCGCCGCATTGTTGCCGCCGCCATTGACCTTCTGGCGGACCGTATTGTCATGGGCCATGCCAAAGACCGCACGCCTGCGGGCGCCTTCACCACGGCGGGCAGGGGTGTGCTCGATTATCCGCATTATCTTGGCTGTCTGAACAGGATCGGTTTTGACGGAGCGCTCATCACGCATGGGCTTGCCGCGCATGAGGCGGCGGATGTGGCGGTGTTTCTGAACAGCGCGCTTGCGGCCGCAGGGATGAAAGCACGCTGATGGCCTTTTTTACCACTCCCAATGGCCTCAAACTGCATGTTGATGACGCGGGCGGCACGGGTTTGCCGGTGATATTTCAGCATGGTTTATGCGGCGATGCCCGCCAGACCGCCGAAGTGTTTCCTGCCGACAGTCGTTTTCGCCGCATCACGGTTGAGGCGCGCGGCCATGGCGCCTCCGAGGCGGGTGACCTGTCACAATTCTCCATTGCCGCATTTGCCGAGGATGTTGCCGCTTTGATCATGGCGCAAAATCTTGGTCCCGTGTGTGTAGGCGGTATTTCGATGGGCGCGGCGATGGCGCTGCGGCTGGCTGTAACGCGGCCTGAGCTGGTGCGCGGGCTGATTCTGGTGCGCCCGGCATGGGTGGCGCAGGCCGCGCCCGCCAATATGCAACCCAATGCCGAAGTGGGTGCATTGCTGGCGCGGATGCCGCAAGCGGACGCCTTTGCGGCATTTATGGCTGGGGAAACGGCGGCGGATCTGGCAAAAAATGCACCGGATAATCTGGCCTCGTTACAGGGTTTTTTCACGCGGGCGCCGCAGGCGGTGACGGCGGCTTTATTGGAGGCCATTTCTGCCGACGGGCCGGGGGTAAGCGAGGCCCAGATTCGTGCGCTGCGGCTTCCCACCCTGATCCTCGGTCATCAACGGGACAGCGTGCATCCTCTGTCGCACGCCAGGGCGCTGGCAGCCCTGATCGGTTCGGCCCGTTTCGTTGAAATCACGCCAAAAGCCGAGGATAAAACCCGCTTTATTGCGGATATTCAGGCCGCTCTGGGGCAATTTCTGGGAGAGTTTTTATCATGACACATCACGCCGCACATTGGGTGGAGAGCCTGCCTGCCAACCGCCTGATTGGCGAATTTTCGGTCTGGTCGGCGGATCTTGTGCGTCTGGCCGATGACATGGCGCGCATTGAGCCTCATGCCGATATTTTGCATATTGATGTGGCCGACGGGCATTTTGCCCCTGCCATGTTATTTTTTCCGGATCTGGTGGCGGCTGTGCGCAAAGTGTCCTCGAAGCCGATTCATGTGCATCTGATGGTGGCGGATGCGATTGTGCTGTCGCAGATCGAACAATTTTGCGATGCGGGCAGTGATCTTGTGTCCATCCACGTTGAAAATGAGGCTGTGGCCGGTGCGGCTCTTGACCTGCTTGCGGCGCGCGGTGTGGCTGCGGGCATGGTTTTGCGGGTTGAAACACCGGTTGAGCGGGTTGCGCCTTATCTGCCGCGTCTGCGGTTTTTCACCCTGTTGGGCACCGCCATCGGCGTGAAAGGGCAGGGCTTAAGTGATACGGCCTGCCCGCGTCTTGGCCGTGCCAGAACCCTGATTGCCGCCAGCGGCGCGCCGCATCGCATTGTTCTGGCGGCAGATGGTGGCATTCGTGAGCATACAGTGCCCATGCTGCGGCAGGCCGGCGCCGAAACGGTGGTGCTGGGCTCTCTGGCTTTCAATGCACCTGACCTGTCCGAGCGCATGAAATGGCTGCACGCATTGTGAGCCCTGTGGCTTCAGAGCGGATGCCGCTGGCGATTGGCATTGATTTGGGCGGCACTCAGCTTCGTGCCGCGCTCATCACGCCGCAAGGCGATATTCTGTCCCGCACAGCCGTGGCCACTGCCGCCACCGCAGGCCCGGCCGCTGTGCTGGATCAGATCTGTGCCGTGGTGGAGAAAGTCTGCGCCGGTGTGGATAAGGGCCGTATTTCAGGGATTGGCGTCTCCGCTCCCGGCCCGCTCGACTCCAAACAGGGCATAGCCCTGTCCATTCCCACTCTGGCGGGTTTTGTGGATTATCCGCTGGGCCAGGCTTTGCGAGCGCGCTTGTCTTGTCCTGTTGTGCTGGAAAATGATGGCATTGCTGCTGCGCTGGGGGAATGGCAGTTTGGTGCCGGTCGCGGCGTTGAAAATATGGTTTATGTCACGGTCAGCACCGGCATCGGTGGCGGCGTGGTGGTGGATAACCGCATTTTGCGCGGGCGGCGCGGCATGGCCGCTCATGTCGGGCATATGAGTTTTATCGCGGAGGGCGCATTATGTGTGTGCGGCAACCGCGGCTGCTTTGAGGCCTATGGTTCGGGGCCGGCTTTTGTGGCGCGGGCGCAGCGGCAGGCTTTTGCCAGCACATCCACCAGCTTAGGGCAAAACGGTGCAGTCATAGACAGCCCCGCTGTTTTTGCCGCAGCAAAGGCAGGGGATGCTCTCGCCATGGCCCTAGTGGCGGAGGAAGCTGCCATTCTGGGCACAGGATTTACCAGCCTGCTGCATCTGTTCAGTCCTGATGTGCTGGTGATGGGCGGCGGGCTGGCCCATGAATTTGATATGCTCTATCCCGGCATTCAAAGTGTTATACAAAAGAGTGCCATGCCCGCATTCAGGGATGTGCGCATAAAGCGCGCGGCACTCAACGACAATTCCGGCCTGATCGGTGCTGCCGGGCTGGTGTTTGCCGCTTAGCAGAGGCGCTGGCGGGTAGAGTTAAAAAAAAGATCCACCTATGTTGCCACAGGCGGACCAAGTCTAGGGAGGAAACGCCCAAGGAGGGCATTTGTGCGGCTCGCGCCAGCACAAGACCATATATAATTGTGCGCCGCACAATTAGCAAGGCCTGAATTAAAACTGAACTGCGTAAATATGTCGCAACCGGATTAATCCGGTGTTCAGAAGGGGCAACAGGGGTTAAGGGGCCATTGATATATGCTTCAACCGGCCCCTTTTCGTGTGGTTTGCGGTCAGGGCTGGCGCAGAGTGATGATATTGTCCTCACCGCCAACAATCTGGAGGGCCAACTGGTCAGAATCCTGCCCACCTTCGGTTTCATCGTCCTGTGCGGCGGCGATTTTTTCACCTTCCGCTTTTTTCAGTTCCATGATTTTGGTTTGCAGCTGGGTTCTGTCCTTGCGGGCTGTTTGCAGGGCACCTTCGATAAAGGCTTTGCTGTTGCGTTCTGCGGCAAGGTCATCCGACAGTTGTTTGATCTGATCGGTAAATATCTTGATTTCGGATTTATGCGTATCCTCGATCTGGTAAATGCGGTCTTGCAATGTTTTGACGCGGGCTTCGGTTTGCTCATTGAGCAGCTGCTTTTCCTGAACCTGCGCCAGCAATTCGCCGGCCCGTTCGATCAGCGCATTGCGTGATTGTTCCATATCACTGAGTTTTGTCAGCATCTGCTTATGCTCTGCGCGCATATCGGACAGGGCTGTTTCGGTGGCCTGAAGGCGGTGGGCGGTCTCATCAAAGGCCAGCCGTTCGTCCAGCATATTGCGCCCTTCCTCGCGGGCTTTTTCCAGCAGCTGCTCCATCAGCTTGAGACGCGAGTTCATGCCCTCAATTTTCATCCGGGCGGCCGCGAGGCTGGTTTCCTGATTGTTCTGGCTGGCGCGCAGGGCTTCCTGTGCGTCATTATTATCGGCATGGGCCTTCTGGAGCTGGGCTTCCAGTTCGGCCACTCTCTGTTTGTGCTGTTCGATTTCGGACAGGGATTCGGCATGGCTGCGCTTGGCCTGCGCCAGACTGATGTTGACCTCTTCATTCAGTTTGGCAACCTTCAGCCGCTCTTCTGTTTCAAACAGCAATTTCTCGCGGGCGGTGCGGCGCTCCTCGCAGGCATCATTATAGGCCTTGTCGAGCACTTTGAGGCGCTGTGTCAGGCGGTCCACTTCCTGTTCCAGAGCGCGGGCGTCTGATTTATGGATCGCAAGTTCACGCTCCATATCCTTCAGGCGCAAATTGCTGTCTTTGAGGTCTGTCTGCGACCTGCGCAGTTGCATTTCCAGTGAATTGCAGCGGGCTTCAAAGGCGGCCTTGGCCGGCGCAAGTGTGTTGATTTCTTTTTCCAGATCACTGCGGCTTTGCAGGAGCTTGTCAATTTCCGCCTGTTTGGCACGGTTCAGGGCAATTTCCTGCTGCAGGCTTTTGGACACATCCTCGAATTCAATGCTTTTTTCCTGCAATTTGAGCGCGATTGCGCCAAATTCACGAAACAGAGACTCTGTTTCGTCGGAAGCCGTGCGAAACAGCTCCAAAGTGGAGACCAGCGTTTCGCAGCGGGCGCGCAGACCCTCATGATAGCCCCCCAATGCGCGGATGGTGCTTCCGCTGCTGATGAGTGCGGAGGCGGTGGAATCGTCCTCATGTGCCTCTTGGGCTGCAGCCTGAGGCGTGGATTTTGGGCGATGTGTGGTCATATCGGGACGCACTCCAGTTGAGGGCAATGCAGAACTGTTCTTCGGCAATGCGGCGATTTGCACAGGTTTTGCCGGAGGAACGCTCGAAGGGGCCTTGCTCAGATTATCAAGCTGCTGCACATTATCCGAACGTGCTCGTCCATTGATCCAATTGAACATGTGAAATCCAAT
>DAIMHB010000031.1:0-11438 GCA_036723545.1 Beijerinckiaceae bacterium | reverse complement strand
CCGCTGGGCGGCGTCGCGGCCACTGCGGGCCGCACAGACACTTCGGGTCTGGGCACAGGGCGCGCTATGGGCGGCGGCACGGGTGCAGAAACAGGCGGAGCGGGCGGCGCAGGAGGCGAAGGCTGAGAAGGCACAGCGCGCGTGCCGGTGGCGGCATTGGCAAAAACATTGCCGAACGGATCAGCCTTGCCAACCAGATGGGAAAGCTCGGCAAGCGGATCGTCCACAGCAGGACCAGAATTTGACGAGGCATAAAGCTTTCGCTCAAAATCCTCGATGTTCACGCTGGAACGTTGGCCTTTAACTACATCACTCATCTTCAACACTCTTTCCGCGCAGCCGCAGCCTTCAGCGCATCTCCTCCGGTGCATTTACGCCCAGAACGCCTAAACCGGACCGAAGCACTTGGGTAAACAATTTCACCAATGCCAGCCTACTCATGGTTAATTCTCTGCTATCTTGATTAATAAAGCGTAATTCCGGCTGAGAATCTCCACGATTCCAATGGCCATGGAAGCAAGACGCCAGATCATGCAGATAAAACGCCACTCTATGTGGCTCATGTGCCGCTGCGGCAGCCTCAATCAGCCTCGGATATTGAGCCAGAAGCCGAATCAGTCCCATTTCCCCTTCGTCATTCAGCAGGCCAAGATCAGCCTGAACCAAATTTTGCACCGAAACATCCAGATCCGGAAAGGCATCCACAGCCTTACGCAGCACCGAATGTGCCCGCGCATGAGCATATTGCACATAGAATACAGCATTTTCCTTCGACTGATCAATCACTTTGGCAAGATCGAAATCAAGGGTGGCGTCATTCTTGCGAAACAGCATCATAAAGCGCACGGCATCCAGCCCCACTTCATCCACCACATCCCGCAGCGTGATGAAATCACCGGAGCGCTTGGACATTTTCACCGGCTCGCCATTGCGCATCAGGCGCACAAGCTGGCACAATTTAACATCCAACACCGCCTTGCCGCCTGAAATGGCCTGCACAGCCGCAGCCATGCGCTTGACATAACCGCCGTGGTCAGCGCCCCAGACATCAATCATGGTGGTGAAACCGCGATCGAATTTATTTTTGTGATAGGCAATGTCCGAGGCAAAATAAGTATAGCCGCCGTCGGATTTCAGCAGTGGGCGGTCAATATCATCGCCAAACTGGGTGGAGCGGAACAGGGTTTGCTCGCGGTCTTCCCAATCGTCCGGCAGTTGGCCCTTGGGCGGCGGCAGGCGGCCCTCATAAACCAGCCCCTTGGCGCGCAGATCGGCAATGGCGTCCTGCACCGCGTCCGTGCCATCATGTTTAACCGTCAGCGAGGCTTCCGAGAAAAACACCTCATGGCGGATGTTGAGCGCCGCAAGATCTTCGCGGATCATGTCCATCATCGCGTCAATGGCGCGACTTCGTATTGGTTTTAGCCAGACGTCCTCACTCGAATTAATCCACTCATCGCCTACCTTATCCCATATTAGTTGACCGACTGGTTTCAAATATTCACCAGGATACCCTCCTTCTGGTATAATGGCTTCACTGCTACTATGGATTGCCTGATAATGTGCATTTGCTGAACGGGCGAGCACATCCACCTGCGCCCCCGCATCATTGATGTAATATTCGCGGGTGACATCATAACCGGCAAAATCCAGCAGATTGGCCAGCGCATCGCCAAACACCGCGCCGCGCCCGTGGCCAACGTGCATCGGGCCGGTGGGGTTGGCGGAGACATATTCCACATTGACCTTGCCGGACTTGGCGGCGCCGCGCCCGAACGTGGCCGCATTCAGCAGGGCATGGCGCATAATGCCAGCAAAAACATCGGCTTTCAGCCGGATATTGATAAAACCGGGGCCGGCAATCTCGACGCTCTCCACACCGGCAATGGCGTGCAGATTGGCCGCAATGGCTTCGGCAAACAGGCGCGGCGTGGCAAAATGCGCCTTGGCCTCTTTGGCGTAAACCATTGCGGCATTGGTGGCGAGATCGCCATGGCTGGCCTCGCGCGGCGGCTCCACCGCAAAGCGCGACAGATCCAGCCCCTGCGGCAAGCGGCCATCGGCGATGAGCGCACGCAAAATATCGGCGAGATGATCCTGAAATCCGGCAAAAATATTCATCACTTATGTTCCTGTTTCTACCTGCGCCTAGCTCAATTCATAGGAAAGGTCAAAATGTCTCTGATATTCCTTGAGAGCGAAGCGGTCTGTCATGCCGGCAATATAATCACTCACGACGCTGGCCCGTGTCGGCTCATCCGCCCCCCCGCAAAGCCATTCGGGCGGCAAATGCTCTGGCGCATCCATATAAAGCGCGAACAGACGGCGCACAACATGGTCGGCTCTGGCCCGCACCCGCATCACCCGCTCATGGCGATACATATGCGGATAAAGAAAGCCCTTGATATGCCGGTCCGCCTCGACAAAGAAATGTGAAAATCCGATCAGTGTCTTGCCAGCCTTGCGCACATCCGCAACATTTTGCGGCGCGTGAGCCGCAATGCGCCTTGCGCTTTCGACCAAGGCATCCTCGACAAAACGCGTAATCACCCGCCGTCCCAGCTCGTGAATGGTGCGTGCGGCATTCAGGCCGGGATGCAGCGCGGCAATATCATCCAGCAATGTGTTGAGCAGCGGCACTTGACGCAAATCCTCCAGCGAAAACAGCCCCGCGCGCAGGCCGTCATCAATATCATGCGTATTATAAGCAATATCATCGGCCAGCGCGGCGCATTGCGCCTCCAGACTGGCATGAGAGCTTAAATCCAGCGGAAAAATACGGTCAAAATCAACAATGGCATGGGGAACAGATATATGCGGCGGCCTTGGCGCGCCGGAGGGCAGCGTCAAGGGGCCATTATGCTTGACCAGCCCTTCCAGCGTTTCCCATGTCAGATTCAGGCCGTCGAAGGTGGCATAACGATGCTCAAGCTGTGTCACAATGCGCAGGGCCTGCGCATTATGGTCAAAACCGCCAAAATGCTTGAGGCAGTCGTTTAAAGCATCCTCGCCGGTATGGCCGAAGGGGGTATGGCCAAGGTCATGCGCCAGCGCCAGCGCCTCGGCCAGATCATCGTCAAGCTGAAGGCCGCGCGCCAGCGCCCGCGCAATCTGCGACACCTCGATCGAATGGGTCAGGCGGGTGCGGTAATGGTCACCCTCATTCTGCACAAAGACCTGCGTTTTATAGGCCAGACGCCGGAAGGCGGTGGAATGGATGATACGGTCACAATCGCGGCGAAATTCGCTGCGCGTGGGCGAAGCGGGCTCGGCCTGCAATCGGCCACGGCTTGCGTCCGACAGGCTGGCATAGGGCATCAGCCCCCTGAACTGCATCATGTCTCACCTCGTGCGCACATGGCTTTCACAATAAGCCTGCCCCGCCTATACTTGGTTTTTGTCTGTCATTGAAGTGCCACATCACATGACTTATGTTAGAGTGATCAAGGAGAGTTTCATGACCACGGCCATTCCGACCCCGCTGCCCGCCCCTGCCCCCGCCGCTATACCAGATACTGCGGCAGTGGTCAGCCTGTCCGCACGGGCTGCAAAGCGGATCAACGCCATTCTTGCCACAGAACCCGCAGGGTCAATGCTGCGCATTGCCGTGAATGGCGGGGGCTGCTCAGGTTTTCAATATGCATTTGAAATCACAACGGATAAACAGGACGATGATCTTATTATTCAGCGCGATGGCGCGGTTGTGCTGATTGATTCGGTCTCGCTGGAGTATATCAAGGGGTCAGAGGTTGACTTTGTTGATGATCTTATCGGACAATCCTTTAAAATACACAATCCGAATGCCGTGGCCGCCTGCGGGTGTGGCACGAGTTTTTCAGTTTAATCCGCGCTTTTGACCATTATATTGCATTCGCCCGCCCACGTCTGATCCTCCGCTCGCAAGGACCCGCAATGACCCGCACTGCCTCTTTCGCCAAATTTTCAGCCGCTTTCGGCATAGCTCTGCTGGGTAGCGCCGCAACCTGCGCGCTGATGGTGCAGCACAGCCAGACACAGAGCCTTATGGCCATGCTGGAGAAGCACCATGTCTCCTTGAGCGGCATGAGTTCAAACCTGCTGAGCGGCAACACAGACCTGCAGGGTGTTGAGGTTGCCTCGGCCGAGGGGACGCTGCACATCGGCCATATCCGGTTGAAAACATCCCCCCTGTCGCTGATCAGCCCGGCGCAGGCCGCGGTCGGCGAGGACATAAGTTTTGATGATGTCACCGGCACCTTTGGCCCCTATGATATTGACATTCCCCATCTGACCATTTCCGGCGCAAGCCTGCCGAAGAACACTCTGGAATCCATGTTTGATGCGCAAGGTGCGGGCACCTTGGCCGAACGTGTGGCCAAGCTCGACGCCACGGGCATGAGCGTGGATGAGCTGACCCTGACCACAAACTTCGGGGATCAGTCCATCGAGACGACCTATTCCGGCCTCAAGGCCAGCGCGATTGTGCAGGGTAAAATATCCACCCTGACCATCGACAGTGCCGAAGTCTCGACGGATGGCAATGATGCACAGGACATTTCCGCAACCATTGGCGCCATCACCGCAGTAAACATAAATATGCCCGGCTATATCCGCATGATGACAGAGGCCGCCAAAGGCGACGAACCTCTGGTGCCCCTGATGGACACGCTGGTGGCCAAGGATATGGAATTGGACATTGAGGACGAGAAAGAACAGGGCTATGCCGTCAAAATAGCCTCGGTGAATTACAATAATTTCAAGGGCCGTCCGCTGAAAATCGCCTTTGCGGACCTGACGAATAAGCTCCTGGCGCAAAAGCCCGGCCAGCCGCCCAAGCCGGAAGATGCTTTCGCTCTGCTGACAGAATTTTCCGATATATATCAGGCGATTGAGGGCAATATTGAGGTTGGCGGCATAGAATTTGCCCCTCTCAATGGCGCTGCCGGTGTTACCGGCAAATTGGGCCGCTTCATGATTCTGGGCTTTGGCAAAGGCGGAATCGATACGATCGGCTATGAGGGCTTGTCTCTCGACGCCGACAAGGGCCATGTGAATCTGGGCTCCATGAGCCTGAAGGGCCTGACACTTTCGCCATTTTTAACCGCGCTGGGCGAAGCCTCAAAGCAGAATTTCAAGGATTTTAACCCACGGGAACACCTCCCCACCATCGCCCAGTTCAGTCTCAGCGGCTTCGATATGAATGTGCCGGATGACAAGAATGAGGGCAACAGCGCCAATGGTGCGCGCAATACGGCCAGCATGGGCAAATTCGAGCTTAATCTGGCCAATTATATCAATGGTATTCCGGCCAATATTTCAAGCTCGCTGGACCATCTGGCCCTTGACCTGCCAAGCAATAATAAAGACGAAAATCTGAAAGTGCTGCGGGATCTGGGTGTGAACCGGCTTGACCTTTCGGCCCGCCTCGACCTGTCCTATGCTGCGGCCACGCAGGAAATCCTCCTCAAGGAACTTTCCGCAACAGGTGCCAATGTTGGCAAAGTGACTGTGTCCGGCACTGTGGGCAATGTCTCGAAGGACATATTCAACACCAACACCAATATTGCAACGGCTGCGGGGCTGGCCGCAGTGGTGAAAACACTGGATGTGAAGTTTGAAAACGCGGGCCTTCTCGACAAGGCCATTGCGCTTCAGGCCAAAGCGCAGGGCAAAAGCCCGGATGCCTTCAAAACAGAGCTGATCGCAATGGCCAGTTTTGGTGTGCCGGCGCTGCTAGGCGGCGACAGCGCTACCGGCAAAACCATTGCCAATGCTCTGGCAAAATTCATTGCCGAGCCGAAAAACCTGCACCTGTCCGCAACCTCAAAGGATGGGCTTGGCGCAGGCGATGTCGGGCTGATCGCCAATCCGGCGGATCTGTTGAAAAAAGTGGATATTTCTGCCGGAGCCAACGAATAAAGGCTTATAACGAATAAAGGCTTATCATGTGCCATAGGCTGCAGCCATAAGCGCAATATCCGCACATTTGGCCGCAAACATGGACCAGTCATCCTGCGCGGCGATGGGTGCCCAGATCGCCTCCACCTCGTCGATCAGCAGAGTGCAGGGCTTGGCGCGTTGGAAATAGTCATGGTTCAGATTAAGCGCCGCAATGGGCACAAAAACGCTGAGTGCCGCACGCAGAGGTTCAAAGGCCGGTGAGGCATAAAATTCCGCCGAGGGGCTGTGCCGCCAGCGGGCCTGTGAGGCCATTCCGCCATAAAGGTCAAAGAATGTCTGCTCAAAGCCGCATTTCGTCTCGTGCATAAATGTGAACAAAACATTGGCGAGAACGAAATCCGCCTCTCCTGCGCTTTTCAGGCCGAGGCGCCGCAACACAGCACGGGCCAAACTGGGCTGCAAGGCTTCGCTATAGGCATCCAGCGCCGCGCTTAAATCCGATACAGGGACAAAATCCACAAAACATTCCGCCAGCCGCGTCAGGTTCCATCCCACGGCGCTGGGCTGGCGGCCAAAGGCATAAAGCCCGTTCTGGTCAAAATAGGCGGCGGTAAAGCCCGGCGCAAAGATCGGCGCAAAGCGCCAGGGGCCATAATCAAAGCTCTCGTCGGTGACATTGATATTGTCGCTGTTGAGCACGCCATGCACAAAGCCGGCACACATCCACTGCGCCACCATATCCGCCAGCCGCCGCCCCACCTCGCGGATAAAACCGGTGATCCGCTGCGGCGGCGGCAGAGCCTGCACCTCCGGCATATAATATTGCAGCGTATGATCCAGCAGACGTTGAATTTCGTCCTTTTCCTGCAAATAGGCCAGCCGCTGGAATGTGCCGATCCGGATATGCGAATGCGACAGGCGCACCAATACGGATGAGCGCGTGGGCGATGGCTCATCCCCGCGCATCAAGGCTTCGCCGGTTTCGATCAGGCTGAAACTTTTGGATGTATTGACCCCCAGCGCTTCCAGCATGGTGGTGGCCAGCACCTCGCGCACGCCGCCTTTCAGCGTCAGGCGGCCATCGCCCGCGCGCGACCAGGGCGTTGTGCCGGAGCCCTTTGTGCCCAGATCGAGCAGGCGTCCATCCACAAGGTCACGCAGTTGCGCATAGAGAAAGCCGCGCCCGTCGCCCAGATCCGCATTATAATGCTGAAACTGGTGGCCATGATAGCGCAAGGCCAGAGGCTGCACGAAACTGCCCGGCAGGGGCTGAAACCGGCCAAAATACTCCACCCATTCGGCATCGCTGAGATGGTCGAGCCCAACGCGCGCCGCCCATTTGTCGTTGCGATAGCGCAGAATATGCTGCGGAAAGGCGGCAGGCTGCACCACATCATAAAAGGCATCGCCCAGCGCGGCGTGCAGCGTTTCAGGCTGATGGGACAATGCTGTTTCTCCTGACACAAAACTGGCGTGCGCGCTCAAATGCGGCTAGAAGTTTAGCGCAAAACATCGTAATTCTCATCCCTTTTTCAAGGATTTGGCAGCATGACCCCGATTTTGGCGATCACAATGGGCGACCCCGCAGGCATTGGCCCTGAAATCATTGCCAAATTCTTTGCCGCCTGCCCATCGCAACGCGCCATTGTCATCGGTGACGCGGCCATTTTGCGCCGTGCCATCGCTATGCTGGGGCTGAATATTCATATTCATTCCATTGCCCGCGTGGCTGAGGCGCGCTTTTCGCCGGGCGAGATCGACCTGATCCAGATTGGTCATGTGCCGGACGACCTGCCCTTCGGCCAGATCAGCGCGGTGGCGGGCCGCGCCAGCTTTGACTATGTCATGGCGGCCATTCGTCTGGCGCGTTCGGGCGAGATTGCCGGCATCGTCACCGCGCCGCTCGCCAAGGAGGCGATGAAGGCGGCGGGCCTGAGCTATCCCGGCCATACTGAAATTCTGGCTGAATTTTCCGGCACACAGGACTTTGCCATGATGCTGGCCAATGATGAGCTGAAGGTGATTCTGGTCACCATTCATGTCTCCCTGCGGCAGGCGATTGACATGGTCACACAATCGCGGGTTTTAAACACCATCCGGCTTGCCGCGCAGGCCTGCCATGCCTATGGCATTGCACATCCCCGCATTGCCGTGGCGGGCCTCAACCCCCATGCCGGAGAAGCGGGCATGTTTGGCCGCGAGGATTTGGATGAAATTGCGCCCGCGATTGCCAAGGCCAGAGCGGAAGGGCTGGACGCCTCCGGCCCCTGGCCGGGCGACACGGTGTTTATGCGGGCGCGGCGTGGCGAATTTGATATTGTCGTGGCGCAATATCACGATCAGGGCCTGATTCCGGTCAAATATCTGGGCATAGAACAGGGTGTCAATGTCACCATCGGCCTGCCCTTTGTGCGCACCTCGGTCGATCACGGCACAGCCTTTGATATTGCCGGCACCGGCAAAGCCGATGCACAGTCGCTGATCTATGCCTTTGATCAGGCGCAAAAACTGGTCGCGGCGCGGGGGTGACCCCACGCCGGCGGCAAGTGTGTCAATTACTGCGCGAGGGCGCGCACCTTGTGCAGGGTGCGGGCGTGCTGATGGGCCAGCTTGTCTTCAGCCGCACGCGCCGCCTCGGCGGCCACAAGCGGAATATCCGCAGAGCTGAGGTGAATGTCAAACAGATCACGCGAGGTGAACATCGACAATTCCTGCACAGCCCGGCGATAGGCCGCCTGTGCAGCAAGTTTACGCTCAATAAACTGATAGAGTGCGAGCAAGATCATGTGTCATCTCCGTATTTTCTTCGGTAAGCCCGAATTCAACTGTTCCGGAAACGTTTCCTCATCCTATCCCTGACAAAAGTCTATATCATATTGCACTGCACAAAAGTGTTTATTGCGCAGATATGCTATGCAAAATCAGCATGTCTCAAAGCAGGAAATCCGCATAATTTACGTTAAAAACCTATGAATTTCCCTTAAGGAAAGCCTGAAACTGTTTTTCAGTGCCAAAAAAGGCATTTCTATCCACTTTGCCATTTATTCCAGGAATATATGCGTCAGACTGATATTGCCAGAATGTCCAACGGCGGGCGTGATATTTCACACTTGGATAATATTTTGTACTGCGCACCCACATCGGATAATCATTGAAATAATCGCCGTCCAGCAAGCCCTGATGAAAATCGACAGTGGAATAGATCACCGGCTTTTTATGATAAAACTGTTCCATGGCCACCAGCATCTCGCGCATTTCGCGGTGCACATCGGCCATATTCAGCACCCGCGGGCAAGACTTTGAGCCGGGTGTGAGCTCCACATCGAGCACCGGAGGCAAAGCGTCATTTTCCACAGGGGCATGGGATTTGAACCAGTCTATCTGCTCTTTCGGCGAGCGGCACCAATAGACAAAATGATAGGCACCATGCGGAATTCCGGCCGCTTTCGCCCCCTGCCAGTTGTCCATAAATTTTTCATCGGCATTGTCGCCACCCTCCGTGGCGCGAATCCAGACAAAGCGCACACCGCTGGACTTCACCGCCTGCCAGTCGATATCCCCCTGATATTTGGACACATCAATGCCGTGAATGGGGTAATCTGACGGTTGCGGATAAGAATCATGCTCAAACATCGAGCATCCGGCCAAAATGAATGGCACGCAGAGCTGGCACAAAACGCGAAGAATTGATGGTATTCGTTTCAATAGTATCTCGTTTTCATGTAAAATCTATTCGGAATTTAGTAAGAATTTGGTAATAAACCGTTAATGACGCAGCGCACAATTATATGCCCGCCTATGGTTTCAGCCCACTTTCAGGTTTTTTGATGATACCGCTCTGAGGCTGATGCGAAATGTCCCCGCAGGACAGCGCAGCCGAGCAACCCGTGGCCACCAACCCCACAGTCTGAGCAAGCACAAACAAAATAAACCCAATGTATTATTAAATTAAATTAATATTCAAAATCGCATATTTCAAATATTAAATAAATATGGCCATAAAAAAAATCAATAATAAAATCTGATATTGTAAAATTCAGGGAGAAACGCATGAAGGCTCATCCTTACAATCATCAGTTTTCAAAAAATCCAAGATCAGCCGCTGTTTTTGCTTTGCTGATTGTATCCGGATGCGCAAGCGCGAGCCTTGAACCGGCAGGAACCTTGTCCTCTTATGAAAATCTGGAAAAGAGCGACGGGCTCACCACGCATGGATCTGTCTATATGGATGCGGACAAGCTCTCGGCTGCCAAAACCGTGCGGATTATCCCCACCCGTTTTGCACAAACCCCGGCAACGACAACATTCTCCGAAGAGCAAAAGAAACTGATTGCCAATTCCATCAGCAGAACCATGTGTATGCGTCTGGGTTCGGCATTTAAAGTGGTCAAGCCTCAGGATCCGGCAGACCTGACGCTGCATGTTGTCATAGCTTCGGCCACGCCCACCAATGCGGTTGCGGCGGGCGTGTCGAAAATCGCGGGCGTGGTGCCAAAAATTTTACTGCCGACAGTGCAGGTTCCTGTACCGCGCCTTCCGATCGGGCTTGGCAGCCTTTCGGCAGAAGCCGAGGTTACGGATGCGAAGGGCGTGCAGGTGGCAGCCATGACATGGGCGCGGGGGGCAGATTCATTCACCACACCCGGCAGGGCGTCGCAGGATGGCGATGCTTATGATCTCGCCCAGTCCTTCAGCGACGATATGACCAAACTGCTGATCAACCATATCAATCCCATCCGGCCAACAACCACCGTCACATTGCCGGATGTCGGCGCCATGATGAAGCAAATCGGCGTGAAGCCCAATGATGCAAATTGTGCGATCTATGGCCGTAATCCGGGCATTATGGGACAAATCGGCGGTGCCGTTGGTGCGCCGCCAAGCTGGACCGACAAGGGCGAGGCCCCGGCCCCCGACACACAATCCCAACACCCCGCACCGTGACCTGAAAACCCCTCTCAAAAGGAGATTAAGCCCATGCACAGATGCAATCACCATCCCAACCTCATCATGGGCAGCATAATGGCCATTATGGGTGCAGCGCTTTGCGCGACCATGTCCACCGGACATATCGGGTTTATCCGCACCGCCGCGGCGCATGAGGCCGCCGAGGGCCTGCCCCTCGGTGACAGAAAAATTTCCGATACACCGCGGCGCGGCTATGTCAAAGCCTGCATGTCCTTCCGGGACACACCGGACGATGGCATAAAACGGCCTTGGGTCAGCAATGGATATTGGTATCCGTCGGAAAAACCCATTGTCGAGGGCGCCATACTCTGGCCCGATGCGGACTCACATATTCAGGTGGAGGCAGACCGGCGCCTTATCCGCTCCAATGGCCTGCCCAAACATATCACCGGCATATTTCCGATTGCGCCCGGCACGCAAGCCTATCTCTACGACCATAATGAGGGAAGAATTCAGGCCTATAGTGTCACGCTGGACCTGCCCGCAACACCTGAACTGACCAAAGATGAGTCCTGTGTGCCCATGGGCATGATCGGCGTTACAAAGGATGGGGTCGCGCTGTTCAACGCCTTTGATGCTGAGGGTTTTGA